>CAZLNI010000057.1:0-7843 GCA_964560995.1 uncultured Muribaculaceae bacterium | reverse complement strand
TTACATGTTGGACACTCACTTTCCGTTTGCATGACGCCTAAAATTGTGCGTGACTGGGTGACTACGCGACCACGACCATTACAAGTTGGACACGTTTTCGCATCATGACCACCTACACCATGGCACTCTGGGCAGTCTTCATTAACCGTCAATTTGATGTCCTGCTTGCAACCTTTAATCGCATCCATAAAGTCGAGTTCGACGCGTATCAGAAGATCGTCTCCTTTTCTCGCCCTATTGCGACCTCGACCTCCGCCACCGAAACCGAAGCCACCTAAAAAGTCTGAGAATATGTCGTTTAAGTCGACATCGGCACCTTGAAATCCTCCGAATCCACCGAATCCTTCGAATCCCCCCGTGCCACCTCCGCCATTTTCGAACGCAGCACTGCCGAATTGGTCGTAAGTTTTTCTTTTTTGCTCATCACCTAAGACCGAGTAAGCTTCTCCGATTTCCTTAAATTTTTCGGCCGCATTTTCTTCCTTCGATACGTCGGGATGATATTTTTTAGCTAATTTTCTGTAAGCACTTTTAATCTCAGCATCGCTCGCATTTTTATCGATGCCTAAGATTTCATAATAATCTCTTTTTGCCATTTTTTAACACCTCATGTTTTTTTCTAATTCACACACTAAATTGTCGAAATATTCGAAAGCTTCTTTGAGCACTTTCTCGTCTTCCATATCTACACCCGCTACTTTTAAAGACTCGACAGGCGTCTTTGTAGAACCGAGTTTCAAGAAGCTTAAGTAAGCCTTTAAAGCACCACTTTTTCCTTCGATTAACGATTTTGCGATGATGATCGCAGCTGCATAGGCAGTCGCATACTGATAGACGTAAAAATTCATATAGAAATGAGGAATCCTTTCCCACTCATATCTTATCTCGTCATCGACGATTATCCCTTCCCCGAAGTACTGTTCATTTAGTTTATAGTAAAGATTGCACAATACCTCGTGGGTTAAACTTTCGCCCTTCTCTCCCATATCGTGTATGTTTATTTCGAAATCGGCGAACATCGTCTGGCGATATATGGTAGATTTAAAATCTTGTATTAAATCGTCTATCAAGTATACCTTTTCTTTTTTACTTTTAGCTTTTTCGATAAGCTTTTTCGATAATAAAATCTGGTTAACTTGGCTCGCGACTTCGGCGACAAATATAGAATAACTGTGGTCTTGATAAGATTGGCTATTCATCGCATAATAATCGTGCATCGCATGTCCTAATTCGTGTATCAAAGTCGATACACTGTTCAAAGTTCCATCGAAAGATAGAAGGACATATGGATGGACGCCATAGCATTTTGTACAATAAGCACCATTTCTCTTTCCAGCATTAGCTGGTGAATCTATCCACCTTTCACTAAAAGCTCGCTTTATACCCGCGACATAATCACTCCCCAATATTCCTAAAGTATCGACTATCAAATCCTCGGCCTCTTCGTAGGTATATGTCTTGCTTATCTCTTTTGCTGTCGGAGCATAAGTGTCATATAAGTGAAGTTCATCTACATTTAATACATCTTTTTTAAGTGCCCAATATTTTGACAAAGGCTGTACGTTTTTCTTGACGGTCGCGACTAAGTTATCGACGATACTTCTTGGTATATCGTTACCATATAGGGAAGCCTCTAGAGCAGAATTATACCCGCGAATATTAGCTATTTTGTTATTGACATTGACTTCGCTCGCGAGAAGTTTAGCATATGTATTCTTAAACTGTGCATAAACTTTATATAGCTTTTTAAAAGCCGACTTTCTCGTCTTCCTATCTGAACTCATGACTAGTTTTCTAAAGGTTTGTTCGTTTAGCTCTATCGTTTTGCCATTTTCATCTTTTACTTTACCAAACTTCATATCGGCATCGCTCAAGTATGAGAATACATCATCGGGCGTAGAGAAGACGCTTCCTAAACTAGATAAAATGTGCTCTTCTGCATCTGATAATATGTGAGCTTTCTTTCGATAAATTTCTTTTAATACTCGTTCATACTTTTTTAATCCTTTTTCTTCGGCAATATACTTCTCAACCACACTGTAATCGGCTTTGATAAGTTCTGGTATGATGAATGAAGCTTCTTGACTTAAATTATCATAAAGTAAAGTAGCCCTATCATAGAGAACTTGAGCCTCCGTATTAGTCGTATCCTCGTCGTTTTGGATATGTGAATATATGTAAATCCTATCCAGTTTTTGGCTCAACAATTCGTCTAAATCCAATAACTTTAATAGAGTCTTTGCATCGTCTAACACGTGCCCTTTAAACTCTCTATAATCCATTATATGCTCTTGGACGAAGGCATAATCCTTTTCATAGTCATCTAAAGAAGCATATAAATCCTCTATATTCCATTTTAATTTGTCGCTAAAACTCGCACGTGTGTTTTTCATATATGTTCCCTTCTATAACCCGATGAAAGTTCTAGTTTCCTAGAACTTTTTAGTAAATCTATTTTTCTTCGTAATTTGCTTCTTTGACGTTATCTTTATTGTCAGCTCCTGCCTCCTCAGCACTGCTATTCTCTTGGGCAGTTTGAGCATTTTTAGAAGCTTCTTCGTAAACTTTAGATGAAATTGCAATCAACTTCTCTTGTAGAGCGTCTTTTTTCGCTTTGATGTTATCCATATCGTTTTTCTCGATTGCTTCCTTCGTCTCTTTTATTAGACCTTCAAGTTCACTTCTTTCAGAATCGCTTATCTTATCTTTTAAATCTTCGATTGAACGCTCTGCTTGGAATACCATTTGATCAGCTTCGTTTTTAGCTTCCGCTTCCGCTTTACGTTTTTCGTCGTCAGCCTTGTTAGCTTCCGCTTCCCTCATCATCTTCTCGACTTCTTCGTCGGTCAAATTAGTATTAGATGTAATCGTAATAGATTGTTCTTTGTTTGTCCCCAAATCTTTAGCTTTGACGTTTACAATGCCGTTTGCATCGATATCGAAAGTAACTTCGATTTGAGGTACGCCACGACGCGCAGGAAGGATATTTCCTAATTGGAAATTGCCTAAAGTCTTGTTGTCGCTTGCCATAGGTCTTTCACCTTGTAAAACATGGATATCGACGGCAGGCTGATTATCGACAGCTGTTGAGAACACTTGGCTCTTGCTTGCTGGAATAGTCGTATTTCTTGGGATTAAGACAGTCATGACATTGCCCATCGTCTCGATACCTAATGATAATGGTGTGACATCTAGAAGCACTAAGTCGTCTACTTCACCAGTTAGTACACCACCTTGAATAGCCGCACCCATAGCGACTACTTCGTCTGGGTTGACACTCTTATTAGGCTCTTTTCCTAACTCGTTTTTAACCAAATCTTGGATATAAGGAATACGAGTTGAACCACCTACTAAGACGACTTGGTCGATATCCTTAGCAGCTAACTTGGCATCGCTCAAAGCTTTTCTAACTGGTTCACGAGTAGATTCGAATAAATCGTGACATAAATCTTCAAACTTCGCACGAGTTAAATCTAGTTCTAAGTGAAGTGGTCCGTCGTTTCCTTGAGAGATAAATGGTAAACTTATATGAGCAGTCGTCATGCCAGACAAATCTTTCTTAGCTTTCTCAGCTGCGTCCTTAAGTCTTTGCATAGCCATCTTATCTTTCGATAAATCTATGCCGTTTTCTTTCTTAAACGTATCGACTAAATAGTCTATGATTGCGTTATCGAAATCATCGCCACCTAAGTGGTTGTTACCGCTCGTAGATTTAACTTCGAATACACCGTCACCTAACTCAAGAATACTTACATCGAACGTACCACCACCCAAGTCGTAGACGAGGATAGTTTGCGTCTTATCTTGTTTATCGATACCATAAGCTAATGCAGCCGCGGTTGGTTCGTTTATAATACGTTCAACTTCCAATCCGGCGATTTTACCAGCGTTCTTAGTAGCTTGTCTTTGGGCGTCGTTAAAGTATGCTGGAACTGTGATGACGGCTTTCGTAACTTTTTCGCCTAAATAAGCCTCGGCATCGCTTTTTAACTTCATCAAAATCTTAGCGCTGATCTCTTCTGGAGTATAGCTCTTACCGTCAACTTCCGTCTTTTCCTTAGTTCCCATCTTTCTTTTGATCGAATAGATAGTGTTATTCGGATTTGAAATTGCTCCACGTTTAGCAACTTCTCCAACAGTTTCTTCTCCGTTTTTAATTAATACTACAGATGGAGTCGTTCTAGCTCCTTCTGGATTTACGATGACGTGTGGTTCGCCACCTTCTAATACAGATACGCATGAATTAGTCGTACCTAAGTCAATTCCTATAATTTTACTCATAATATTTTTCACCTTTCCTTTTAATTAATCGTTAATTTTGACCATAGCAGGTCTCAAAATCTTATCTTTGTACATATATCCTTTTTGCAGAACTTCGACAACCGAATGCGGTTCTTTGTCGTCATAATGTTCGACGAGAATAGCTTCCATAACCTTAGGGTCGAATTCTTTGCCTAAACATTCGATTTCGACGACTTCATAGCTTTTCAAAATCTCTAGCATGTTCGTATACATCATTTTAAAACCTTCTAGAAATTTGCTGACTTCGTCGGTCAAGTCTTCATCGTCCATTTTAATAGCTCGTTCGAAGTTGTCACAGACACCTACAAACTTTAGAAGCAATTCCTCGTTGCAGTATTTTAATCGCAGTGAAGTCTCCTCTTCTTTTCTCTTTTTGAAGTTTATGACTTCCGCTTGAGCTCGCGCACACTTATCGGTAAGCTCTGAGACTTGAGCTTTAAGCTCTTCTACTTCCTTATTCCCCTTTTTGTTTTTCTTTTCTTCGTGCTTAACTGCTTTATCTTTGTCTTCGTTTTTATCTTGCACTTTTATTATCACCTTTCTATCTGGCTTTTCAAGAATTCTAAAAGAGTTACTACTTTATCGTATTCCATACGCGTCGGTCCGATGATTGCCAACGTTCCTTCCTCTCCATTCGCCTTATAACTCGTCTTTACAACTGTGACGTCTTTATCGAATTCGCTCTCTTCGCCGATATATATGTTCACACCTTCTTCGTTCGATTCGATCCTCTTGACGAGTTCATAGTCTTCGAGTTTTTCCATGATGTTTTTGACTTTATCGACTTCGTCGAATTCTGGTTGCTTTAGCATATTTACCCGTCCTCCGAAGAAGACATTGCCATTTCGTTCGGCAAAATCGCTAAAGACACTTTGGAACATATTATACACACTTTCATATTCTTTGATTATAGTTGCTATGCGAGGTTTAATTTCGAACTCTAGTTTAGAAGGTACTTCACCTATTGGCGTACCTACCAGTTGTTTGTTAATTATTTCGGAAACTTTTACGATTTCCTTGACGTCGACATCTTCTGGTATTAAGACCTGTTTATTCTCGACGTGACCATTGCTTACTACCAAAAGTGCGACCATTTTTTTGTCGTCGATTGGTATGATGTTGAGTTGCTTTAAAGTGTTGAACTCTGAGTCTTTTCCCAAGACGATGCTCGTATAATTCGTAATCTCACTTATGATAGCCATACACTCCCGTATCGCATCCGATAACACAAGATTATTATTCGAGAAAATCGTCTGTAACTTTAACATCTCTTCGCCATTTAGTTCTTTAGGTTTCATGATGTTTTCGACGTAATACTTATATCCTTCTTCTGACGGAATGCGTCCACTCGAAGTGTGCGTTTTCTCTAGATACCCCATCTCTTCTAAGGCACTCATCTCATTTCGTATAGTCGCACTAGAACACTTAAGTTTATGGACTAATGCTTTCGACCCGACGGGATGTGCATCTTTGATATAAGATTCGACTATCTCTTTGAGTAACAATTTCTGCCTTTCGTTCATATTATAACCTCTTTTAGCACTTCTAATCTTCCAGTGCTAAAACAATTATATGATACTTGTTAGCACTTGTCAACTAAATTTGCTAAATTTTTGTAAACTTTTATATATCACTTTCGAAAAAGGTTATCTCACTAATACCTTTTTCCTATATTTTTTGTTGTGTTGCTGGCAGAAAGATTCTATATATACACTATTCACTCCACCCGTATCGAGAACCAGGTTTTCTATATTATATCTTTTCATAATATTGTCTATTTTCCGCTCTAATAGATTCACCAATTCTTGAGTGACACTTTCTTTTACATATACATATAGTGTCCCTTTTTTATACATGATATCCATTTTATCACCCTATATGATGATACCAAAAAAGAGTACTTACTCATACTCTTTCGACATCTAATTTCAAAAGTTTTAATTCTATGCTTCTCGGTAAGGGTCGGTCATGGTACCTGTTCCCACTAAAGTACTTGCGTATTCTGGGGTTAGGTTGATAACGGGCGCAGCTGAGATGACTGTTGAAACAGTAGCATTACTTACATAACCCTTATCTCCGATACAAAATATATATGAATAAGACCACTGGTTCTCTGGTGAAAATGTCAAATATTTGATGCCTTTATAAAGATAGAAGTTATAATTGCTACTAAGTTCTATTGATTGCCCAATATAACTTCCGCCTGCAGTTATTATCTCATCTACTGTTATAAGTCCTACAGGGTATGTTAACATCCCATTTCCTTTTGTTTTATCTTTTACTGTAAATGCATCATTTTTTTGCGAGCATTTAAACGTTGGGCTTGGCTTTGTATATCCAGGTGCACTCGAAGAAATTCTTGTTCTAGCCGCATAATTTGTTGAATTTAATCCATATCCAAGATTTGTATACTGGTCATTGCTTGCACCAAGGCTTCTATCATTACAGAATATTTCATCACTTACTGCCTCACCGAATCCCGTGTCTACTATATTCTCCTTATACCATGTTTCTAATTGGGTTTTTATATTTGAAGATGTTTCATTTGCTTGGGCTTGTTCTTTGTTTGTACTCGGTTCTCCATTGGCTCCCCCATACATATAACCAACATATTTAGCGTCATTATTATTTGTTGTATTCCATGCTACACTAGTTAGTGCTAGTCTATCCGTATTTGACTCTCCATTGGCATGGGCACTTGTTCCATCATAGATTATCCTAAGTGATCCATCCCCATTAACACGAATGATTCTCCAATACATATCTTGTCCAGATTTATTTTTACCAAATTTAACGTAGTTATTCTCTACAGCTCCTCGATAGTAGTAACTCGTTCCATAGTCGTCTTCCATCTCATATATTCCTTCATCTATTATAGCAGTTGTGGCAAAAGAATCTTTTGTTCCGTTGGATGTCTGTTTTAGATATGCTAATATATCTTGAGATGTATATGTTTTCTTTATTTCTCCCTTTTCATCAGTTAAACTAAATGTCGAACTGAACTTCGCACTTAAGTCTGGGTCTTGGTTTACATCTTCTAAATAGTTTAATGTTATTACTAGTTCATAGTAATATGTCTTATTTACTGGTATCGTTAATGACTCGGCTAGTACCTCTGTTAGAGTCTTTCCTTCTTCGTTCTTTGGTACATTAGTTTTACCTACTACTTCGGTATATGACCCTTCATTACTCTCACTTTGTCTTAAAGTATACGTTAAACTTCCTAAGATATATGTATTTACTAAGTCTTTCCAATACATCTTTACTCTTGCTTCCGCTGTTCCAGTATTCTGTATAGTGAACTTCTTTGTTATTGATTCTCCGAACTTTAGTTCTCCTGTTATGCCTGTGTCATTATCGGCAAATCTAGCACTTGTCGTTCCTGTACTAATTGTTGCTTCCATTTTTCTTACTTCACCACTAGCAGTAAAGTATGCATATGATACTGCACTTACAACTGTTAGTATAGACGCTATACCTATTAGTAAACATATCGTCTTCTTCGTCTTTGAATTCATAAAACTCCTCTTTTCTTGTCATA
>CAZLNI010000056.1:0-7957 GCA_964560995.1 uncultured Muribaculaceae bacterium | reverse complement strand
TGATGATCTCATCAGCGATAGATTTTGGAACTTCTTCATAATGATCTTTTTCCATTTGGAAGTTACCTCTACCTTGTGTATTACTACGTAAATCAGTTGCATATCCGAACATTTCAGATAATGGAACCATTGCAGAAATACGAAGTGTATTGCCAATAGATTCTTGTCCAAGAGGACGTCCTCTACGGCTTGTAAGGTCACCCATAACGTTTCCTAAATATTCTTCAGGTACATCTACTACAACCTTCATTATAGGCTCTAGTAAGACAACGTTACATTTTGTCTTAGCTTCTTTTAAAGCTAAACTTGCAGCTACTTTGAAGGCCATTTCGCTTGAGTCTACATCGTGGTAAGATCCATCGAAAAGTGTAGCTTTAACGTCTACCACGAACTCATAACCCTTACCAGGATTTGGTTCAAACTTAACCCATACGTGACCATATTGTCCACGTCCCCCTGATTGTTTAATATATTTACCTTCACAATCAGCAGTTTGAGTAATAGTCTCACGATAAGCAACTTGTGGACGACCTTTATTACATTCGACGTTGAATTCGCGTTTCATTCTCTCGACGATTATATCTAGGTGTAATTCACCCATTCCAGATAGAACTGTTTGTCCAGTCTCCGGGTCAGTTTTAACTCTAAGCGTAGGGTCTTCTTCGACTAATTTTTGAACGGCGATAGCCATCTTATCTTGGTCATTCTTACTCTTAGGTTCGATAGCGATATCGATAACTGGTTCTGGGAATTCCATACCCTTCATGATGCATGGATTCTTTTCATCGCACAATGTATCAGCTGTAGTTGTATATTTAAGACCTACTGCTGCTGCGATTTCACCAGCAAAGACTTCAGAAATCTCTTTTCTGTTGTTTGCGTGCATTTGAAGTACGCGTCCGATTCTCTCTTTTTCTCCCTTAGTAGAGTTCAAAACGTAAGAACCACTTTGAAGAACACCAGAGTATACACGGAAGAAAGATAATCTTCCGACGAATGGATCGGCCATGATTTTGAACGCTAGAGCTGTGAAAGGTTCGTTGTCGCTTGGATGACGTTTTACATCATTACCATTTTTATCAGTACAGTCAATTGCCTCGATATCTGTAGGTGCTGGCATATAATCGACGATGGCATCTAGTAATGGTTTAATACCTTGGTTAGATAATGCATCCGCACAGAGGACAGGGAAGAACTCTACTGACAAAGTTGCCTTACGTATAGCTGCTTTTAAAGCTTCTTCCGTGATTTCTTGACCTTCTAAGTAAGTCATCATGAGTTCTTCGTCGAAGTCAGCAACCGCTTCGATAAGCTTAGTTCTATATTCATTAGCCTTATCTTTCATGTCTGCAGGAATTTCGATTTCTTCTGCATTTTCATGTTCAGTTCCATCGAACTTATAAGCTTTCATAGTAACTAAGTTTACGACTCCACAGAACTCATTTTCTGCTCCAATTGGAAGTTCGATAGGCGCAGCATTAGCACCTAATCTATCTTTAATAGTACCTAGGCTGTAATAGAAGTCAGCACCTATTTTAGCCATCTTATTAGCACAAATCATTCTTGGAACTTTATATTCGTTAGCTTGTCTCCAAACTGTTTCAGTCTGAGGCTCGACACCCGCTTGAGCATCTATTAGAGCAACAGCTCCATCTAGTACGCGCAAACTTCTTTGAACTTCGATAGTGAAATCGACGTGACCCGGAGTGTCGATGATGTTAAGACGATACCCTTTCCAGTGAGCAGTAGTAGCAGCACTAGTGATTGTGATACCTCTTTCTTTTTCTTGATCCATCCAGTCCATCTGAGATTCACCATCGTGAGTCTCACCTATTTTATGAGTGATTCCTGTATGGAACAAAATTCTCTCTGTAGTAGTAGTTTTTCCGGCATCGATATGAGCCATTATACCTATATTTCTTATGTGTTCAATTGGTACATCTCTTTTTCCCATATTATTCTTCTCCTACCATCTATAATGAGCGAATGCTTTATTTGCTTCTGCCATCTTGTGAGTATCTTCACGTTTTTTAACAGCTCCGCCAACTCCATTAGCTGCGTCCATTATTTCGTTTGCTAAATTTAAAGCCATACCTTTACCATTTCTAAGTCTAGCATAATTTACTAGCCAACGAAGTGCCAAAGCTTGACTACGAGCATCACTTATTTCAAGTGGGACTTGCACGTTACTTCCGCCTACACGACGAGATTTAACTTCGAGTGCTGGCTTGATATTTTCCATAGCTTTATTGAAAATATCCATTGGTTCTTCTTTAGTTTTTTCCTTAACTATATCAAATGCCTCATATAAAATCTTTTCAGCAGTACCGCGTTTTCCATCGTTCATTATCTGATTGATGAGCTTAGTAACAACTTTAGAATTATATATAGGATCTGGTAATACATCGCGTTTTATCGCGCGTCTTTTACGCATAATTTGCCTCCTTTATATTTTATTTCTTTGGTTTTTTAGTTCCGTATTTACTACGTCCTTGTTTGCGGTCGTTTACTCCTTGAGTATCCAAAGCGCCACGAACGATGTGATAACGAACACCGATTAAGTCTTTAACACGACCACCACGTACTAATACTACGCTGTGTTCTTGTAAGTTATGACCTTCTCCTGGTATGTATGTATCGACTTCACGTCCATTTGAAAGTCTAACACGTGCATATTTACGGAGTGCTGAGTTCGGTTTCTTAGGTGTCTTAGTACCGACACGAGTACAAACACCTCTCATTTGAGGATGGTTGGTATCAGTTGCTTTTCTTTGTAAGCTGTTTAATCCTACATTTAAAGCAGGGCTTTTACCTTTTCTAACCTTTTTACCTCTTCCTTTTCTTACGATTTGGTTAATTGTAGCCATAAATATTCCCTTTCTACGTACACACTTCCTGGTGTATCAAATTTCTCATAAACTTTGGTTCTACGCTATGTAGAACCTCGATTTAAACCGAAAATAATATAACATATTTAAGCACTCTCGTCAAGCAAGTTTTGCGATAAACTTTTGAATCCAAATTAAATTACTACAAATGGGGCTTTTTTGTAATAAGAGACGAATAATTCTCTTTTAAAATTCTCTTTCCATGTGGGATATTATATAATAAAATAGTTTGAAAATAAATATTATTCTTCTATTCTTTCAAAACTTATTCTTCCCTTTCCTAATTCGATTGCCGGTAATGCATCACCTGTTGCGGCATTCAAATCTTTAAGAGCACTCTGCAATGCATCATACTTCTGTGCCATTTCTAATTTACTGGCGATGACTTGCAGTTCATTCGTTAATTCTCTTTCATAATCATCCATCAAACTACCTTTACTCGTATATATATCTCTTACTCTTCTAATAGCTATTCTGTACAACAACACCACTTCGAGTTCGCATCCATAAAAGGGACTTTCCAATAATACTCCCAATGTATCAATTACTTGCATATAGATTGAATCCTCGCCATATACGCTCTTACTATAACCTAACACACTAAGTCTTGTTTCCAAGTTTTCCACATCTAAAAGACACGGTTCTTCTCGCAGTCCACAACCGACCACTTTACCATATAGGCTTTCTTCTAACGTTAATAATCTATCCATATATCTTAAAATGTCTTCATATTGTGTATGTGTCCAATTAACGGCATAGTCTTTTGCTAAAATCGATAATGCTCCTATATCTTCTCTAAAATCGACACCTCTATGATTTTTAATATAAGCAGTGTCGATTTTAATTAAATCTAGTAGACTGCTCTTCTTTTTCGCGTCGATTTGTGGTTCATATACTGTTTCAAAATCGACACTTTCCATTTTATCTTTTCCAATCATTTGGCATAGGTCACCTATTAGTAGCTGGTTAAATCTAGCCTTTACGAGCATTTGAGCTCCCAAAGATAAAAACCAATTGAAGCCGGCTGTCATGAGTGCTATGCTGAGCGGAGTTCCCGTAAGTACATCTAACCCTGCAAATACAGCAACTACACCTATTATTTTGTGCCATACTTTTTTTAAGTTATAATAGATAGAATTCCCTGCAAACAAAGCTTTAGACCTTACCCACTTATTTCTATAAAGTTTCAATCCCGCGATAAAAAAATTCATATCGAGTCTCTCGCTTATACAACTCAAATCGCGGGCATTATCGAATTCTCTAATACACTCTAAATAAGTTTCTTCCTTTTGTCTTACATAAGACAAAAAGTTTTCTAGTAATGTGCATCTGTTTTGTAAGGACTGCTGATTTTCATGAAAGTATCCTGCAACTTCCGTCACTAAATAGTCCCTCATCCCATTATTACATACGGAGTCGTCTAAAATGAAGATACACTCGCGTGTCTTAACTGCCATCGTGCGCTCGTTTATTTCCAGCCATTCCGCACAAAAAGAATCATCTGCCATAAACTGAAACCAACGTGTAAGTCTTTCGATGCGCACCTTTTTATACCAGAAATTTAAAAACTCATTTCTCGAAATAGTTTTTTGGTGCCACCTAGAATTTTTACTATCTATACGGGTAATTACACATCTATCTTGTGTATCCATCGTCACATAACACTTCATCGCAGCACCACCTTTCTTTTTTAATTAGTTCCCTTTTTCTCAATAGGAGCCATTTGCATCGCAACACCATGTGCGATAACAGTTTGCTTCTGTTCTACCTTACTGGCGCCTTCTTTCGCTAAAACTTCTCGTGCTTCGCGCAAGTCGTTTAATCTTAAGGCCCCATCCCTTTTATTTTTTGCGGCTTCTATCTCGGTCTTAATGCCATCCAATAAAAAGCCGTAATCTAAAGATTGGACGAATTCTTCTTTACTGGAATACTTCCTCATCTCTTCAATATATGAAAGAAGTGCGTTCAATAGTCTCGTAACTTCTAACTCACAGCCGTAAAAAGGAGTATCTAACATATCTTTGCAAGCGGCAAGGAGAGAATTTATGACTTCGTCATTTAGTTTTTCTTCGTCGACACCGACATAGTCCAATACATCATAGATATCCCCAATCAAATAAAAAGTTCCATCTTTTGCTCCAATGGTCGTATCTTTAGAATAAATTTGCAATTCTATAAGTAAAAGGTCCTTTATTTCTTGTAGACGAGTCTCTTCATCAAATTCATCTTCTCTACCTATGCTGCTTGTTAAATTACTAAGTGAACTTTCTTCTCTATTGAAATCTAACCCCATAGAAGACATATAGTATCTATCTTTTTCGAGCAAAACTTCAAATTCTTCGCATTTGCTCATCTCTTTGCTTTTGACTATCTGTTCTTCGAATATTTTAGCAGCCTTGGGAAAAACTTCCTCTGCCTTCTCTTTTCCATAATCTTTAGTCGTTGAAAAATAGAGACTGCTGAATAATGATGTAATTAAAATAACTACATCAATCATTTCCACTAATGAAGGAATTTTTATAAACGTACTAAAAAGTGAAATGAAAAGGGTAGCGAAAAAAGAGCATATAAATGATATATATGACACTATGCTTGCTAATGCAATCCTATTATCCCATTTATTCTGTTTAGATGTAAGAATGTATGAATAATTTTTTAAAATAGTATCTTTATGAGAATAGAAGAACGATAGAATCAACCCTAGATTTTCGATGCCACTAAAATCGACGTCCTCTCCGTTGTTCATTTTTTTTAGCATGTTGATACACGTATTGGCGGCGTCAGCTTCTTCTTTTTTCCTCTCCAAATTGTCGGCATAATGTCTTTGCCATTTTTCTTTGTCGTTTTCGAATACTTCTTCTAAATAGTGCATTTTTGCCATAAACCCTTCACAGTCGAGAGCGGATTTGTCCAAAATCAGTGCGATATCCTCCTCATATGCATGAAAATATCCATAGGATAGAAAACCTATATTAATACAATCGTCAGATGTAAAACTAAAATCCTTTACACAATGGCTTTCGCATATATTTTTTAACCACGTCGCAAAAAAGTCGTCTATGGTATATTTCGTTTCAGTCATATTGCCGTTTTTATCCGCAAGTAACTCGACGACTTCTTTTTTGGAATTTATCTTTATAATCCTTTTTTCCATAACTGTTGCTCCTTTAGAGGTTTAAATTCTATCTTCTTTGCTGGAGATT
This sequence comes from uncultured Muribaculaceae bacterium, assembly GCA_964560995.1. Classification (GTDB taxonomy): domain Bacteria; phylum Bacillota_I; class Bacilli_A; order RF39; family UBA660; genus RUG11867. The sequence continues at coordinate 1,866 of CAZLNI010000056.1, read as the reverse complement.
CCGGCGTTTTAGTTCCATCTCCCTTTTCTTCTCTTTTCTCTATTTCTCTTATTTTACTTTCGATTTGATTTGCTTCGTTTATCTTCCTACATACTTCGTCGAATATTTCATCTAAAGTCTTTTTTGCGTCCTCATAAATAGCACGTTCCTCTTGTGAAGTTGGCACTGCCCCAACTCCGTTCATGCTAAGGTAACTTATAGCCAAGTCTATCATTTTGATAAGTGCAGCTTCACACCCTTCATAAGGATTCTCTATGACTGTTCTCATCGAGCTTCTAACTTCATAGACGAACGCATCACTGCGCACTTGCTCTTTGCTCCAACCTAAATATTCTAATATTTCATAAAGATAGTCAAATCCCACGTTAGGTTCGTGGTTGCATTTTCCTTTGCGAGTATTGCTCTTATACATAACGTATTCAATTTCTAAAAGTAATTTAATAAAATCTTCCTTTTCTTGAGTTGCAGATAAACCACCTAACTCTTCCCAACTTGTAGCGGAATATTCAACTCCCAATCCATAAACGACTTCCTCAGCAAATTCATATTCGGGCTGTTCCCTCAAAAAGTTCAAGTCTCTTTCGATAAAATCTACAAATGAAACTTTTGTTTCTCGCGTCTTTTGCATATTTAAACTGTCCAGATAAGCAGTATCGATTTCATTTTCCATAGCCTCTAAATAATCCATAACGATAGACAGTCTCACGTAATGTTCCATCTTTTTACTTTCTCTAAAAGTTTGAATAGCAGAGTAAGTAGCATATCCCGAAGGTAATAGGAATATAGGCCAACCAGATAAAAATGATAAGACTACTCCTAATGCGGCCAATATCATAAATAACGGTATACTGTGATAGGCTGCCATATAAGCTTTTGAAATATCTGTCGGCCACTTAAGAGGACAATTAGTAAAATAGTCCATATGGTCTTTTATGTACTTAAACATTTCGGTAATATCCTTTTTATCCATTGGAGGGAATTGACCAGTTTTATTGTATTCCAAAAGAGCATCCCAACTTCTTTTTAAAATGGAATCTTCTTTAGTATTTGAAGCATACTTTTTTATGACTTTTTTTCTCGTCTCAGTATCGACTAAACGATATCTTTTAAGTAATCTGTTCATCTTATTTAGTAAAGCTTGGTCGTCACCAAAATCTAATACGTCGTCATGCCAAAGTAAATCGTCTCCGCTACTTTCTACCCATTCGATATGATATTCGCTACCGTTACAATCCATAGCGACAATCGACTTGCAACCATTAATTGCTTTCTTGACTTCCGCTAAAAAGTCTTTCTCTTCGAACTCCTTAAAAACGACCGTTCCAACTTTCTCATTAAAATTAGCCATCAATTTCTCTTTAGATTCGATTACATCTTGAACGACTAATTTATTTGGATATCTATCCAATCTAGTAATTCTATAGTACATGAAAATCCCCTCAATCTGCGAGTTATTATAAGTATACTTTCCTTCAATGTCAATAAAAAAGCTATTCTTGAGAATAACCTTTCGTCACGTAATCTGGACATTTGACATAAGCGTTGTACTTATATCCCATATCTTCGTTTTTTACTACGACATAACCAGAACAGTCGGTCTCTAATTCGGCATTGTACCCTTCGTCTTTTAGAAATTCGTTTGTGAGTTTTATTAAGTCTCCCTTGAGTGGGAATTTAGCAGGATATGTTCCTAAATACTTCTCTGCTTGTTTAACGAGAGCCTCTTCAGATAGATTGCCGATGTTGTTCTTTTTATAAAATAATCCGTATATCGTCAGTCCTCCGACGATTATGACGATCGAAATAGACCAAATAATTGCGATTTTTTTCATTTATACCTCATCTAATTCTTTTCTGGATTAATAG
>CAZLNI010000055.1:0-7966 GCA_964560995.1 uncultured Muribaculaceae bacterium | reverse complement strand
CTCAACAAAATAGCAAATGCCACAATAATCAAAGTGATTACAATACAAGATATAGAAGCTATACTGAGACTCAAATTACGTATTACGCTTTTGAAGGCACTAGATATACTTCTACCAAAAATTCTAATGGGCTTCATCTACTTTATAACTTCCTTTCTCGTAATCTCCAACAAGTACGCCATTTTTGATGACGACAACTCTCTTTTTCATGCGATTGACGATATCTCTATCGTGCGTTGCCATTATGATAGTCGTACCCATCTCTTTGTTGATACTCTCTATTACTTTCATTATATCCTTAGAAGTATCTGGATCCAAGTTACCAGTCGGCTCGTCGCATACTAATACTTTTGGCTTATTGACGATAGCTCTCGCAATGCAAACTCTCTGTTGTTCTCCACCGCTCATCTCGTCTGGAAAACTTCTAAGCTTATCTTTTAATCCGACGCGATCTAAAGCTTCGATTACTTTAGGCTTAATCTCGGATTCTTTATAACCGTAACTCTCTAAAACGAAGGCGACATTTTCATAAGCTGTCAACTTCGGTAAAAGTTTGTAATCCTGGAATACGATTCCTATTTTTCTGCGCAACTTATATACCTTGCTATTTTTTAATTTAGCCACGTTTATCCCACCGACAAAGACATTTCCTTTAGTCGGTTTTTCTTCTCTATAAAGCATCTTTATGAGAGTAGACTTACCACAAGCTGTATGCCCTATGACGAAGACGAAGTCTCCTTTTTTAATTTTTAAATCCATGTCGGCGATAGCAGTAACACCGTTCTTATAGATTTTATATACGTTTTGTAGTTCTATAAAACTCAAATTACATCACACCCTATACTAAATTATAACATATTAAGCACTTTACCTTAATGCCAATTTCTTACATTTTACATCAAAAAGGAAATATTTCATATTTCGTGCCACCACTCACTTCATAACAAGCGTTGGCTATAATAAATGCGTTTGGATCCATCTCTAAGACGATCTCTTTAAATCTCGGATACTTAATATTATGCACGACACATAGAAGCATTTGACCTTTTTTATTTTTAAATCCTCCACGCATTTTAACTTCCGTAGCACCTATCTTAATCTTATTCATGATTAAATCTTCGATATCGTCGTTCTTTTTCGATATAACGAAGACCATCTTACTAGTACTGACCCCAAAGAGTACGCGATTCGTTATCTGATTCGATACATAGATAATGAATATTGACGAGAGCACAGTCGGAACGCCAAATATAAATGCACTCAAAGATATGACAGCCACTTGGATAACTAAGCTGATTTGCGTAATTGGCTTCTTCAACTTCTCAGATAAAATCTGCGCTAAGAAATCCGTACCACCCGTCGAATAACCAGCGCGATATATGAGCCCATTCGCCACCCCATAGACGATAGACACTAGGACGAGCATCAGCATTTGTGAACTAAAATCGAACTCGATAGCTCTTGCAATAGGCTCAGTTATGTTGAGCATCGCTATATAAACTATACACCCTATAAGCTGATCTATAGTTTTCTTCTTCCCTAACATAATAAAACTTAAAACTATTAAAACTACATTTGAAATATTGATGAACATCGTCGTACTTATATTGAAAACTTCTTCGATTAAGATTGCTAGTCCGCTTACTCCTCCTACGACTATATGGTTACTTACCAAAAACTTATTATAGACGATGGTTAATACAAAAGAGCCAATTAGCAAAAATAATAATCTCGGAATTAAATTGCTTTTATTTATTCGTGTGAGTATGTTCGACATATTATTCACCATAGTAATTTTATCGTAAAATGATTCTTTTGTAAAGTCCGTCACTTTTTATGTAGCAAAAAAGAGAAGTTCTTCCTTCCCTTTACGCTGCACGATATGGCGATTCTATAGTTCCTTCTCCAATTAAAGTATTTACATACTCAGCGCTTAAATTGATAACCGGAGCAACAGCAGCCGATATGTTTACATAGAAGCTACTGAGGCTTCCATTTTTAGCTATATAGAAGGCGCTAGCACAATCACCGTTAAATCCGCCAGGAGAAAATGACCATTGGTAATAATCTTCGGTTTTATATAAATAGTATTTTGAGTTTCTTGTTTCATATCTTCCTGAACCTGCAACTATTATCTCATCTGCTGTTATTAATCCTACTGGATATGTTAATGCACCGTTCCCTTTTTTTATATCTACTACCGTAAATACATCATTCTGTTTGGTACATTTTAAGACCGGAGCAGCTGCTTTCGAACTAAATACTTGTGCTCTTGCTATTGTTCCATACGCAGTATGCTGTACTCCATATCCAAGTCCAGTATCCGCATTCCAACCGGTAAAATCTTTCCCTGGTGTACTTCTATCATTACAGAATATCTCATCACTTACGTTATTTCCATATCCTGTATCTACTATATTCTCTTTATACCAAGCATCGACTACTTTTTTCATACTTGAACTCTCTGTATTCGTCTGGGCTTGTTCTACACTTGTACTTGCAGCCGTTCCAGCAGGACCATACATCCAGCCTACATATTTATTATCTTTGCATTGTTCATTATATGATTGATTAACTTTTATGAACCTATCATTACTAGTAGTTCCATTCGTATAACCTTGAGTTCCATCATAAATCATTCTGACTGACCCGTCTCCGTTGATCCTAATAATTCTCCACCACATCTCTTGACCTTGAGCATTTATTCCATATTTGACATAGTTATTCTCTACTGCACCTCTATAGTAATAACTCGTTCCATAGTCGTCTTCCATTTCGAATATCCCTTCGTCTGTAGTTGCTGGTAAATCGAATTCCGTTCTTACTCCATTTGATGTCAACTTAAGATATGCCAATGTGTCTTGAGATTTATATATTTTCTTTATTTTTTCATTTTCATCGATTAGACTAAATGTTGAACTAAATATTGCATTTAAATCTGCATCTTGATTAACATCTTCTAAATAATTTAAAGTAATTACTAAGTTATAATAATATGTTTCTCCAACTGGTATAGTCAATGAGTCTACTAAAATACTATCGAATTTAGGGACATTTTTCTTACTTACTACTTCAGTATATGGTCCTTCCAAAGTTTCACTTTGTGAAAGAGTGTATGTTAAAGTCTCGGGTGTATAAGTGTTTACTATATCTTTCCAATACATCTTTACTCTTGCTTCTGCTGTTCCTGTATTTTCTATAGTGAATCTTTTTGTGATTGATTCTCCGAACTGAAGTTCTCCTGTTATACCTGTGTCGTTATCGGCAAATCTAGCACTCGTCGTTCCTGTGCTGATAGTCGCTTCCATTTTTCTTACTTCACCACTAGCAGTGAAGTATGCATATGATACTGCACTTACTACTGTTAGAATAGACGCTATACCTATAAGCAAACATATCATCTTTTTCGTCTTTGAATTCATAAAACTCCTCTTTTCTTGTCATATAAAAGACTGGTGCTCTTCACCCTTTATTTTTTTAGTATATGAACTCTTTAGAGTTTCTGTTTTTAGAGAAACTCTACCCACGTCCATATCCTTCTATATTTATGATTATACCCCCCCCCCAGACGTGTTTGTCAAGTAAAAACTGCACCATTTTTTTGGTGCAGTAAATCGCATTTTGAATAATACAAAATGGAGAAGTAACGACCACGATAGGTTCGCTTCTCTTAATATGATTATATTATGTTATATCTTTTCCTCTTTTACAAGAAAAAACAATTTAAAGGATGCAATGTATTAATTTTATTTAAAGGAACACTAGGCATTACTCTAAAAATATCTAATTCAATTCATATATTTTTTCTAAATTAGCATTATAATATGTTTCATTATCATCTTCTTCTGATACCACTATATAATTAGAATATATATCAATTTGGTCTTCTGCTGAGAAGGTTACTTCTTTGTCAGTCACGAGACTGTAGACAGTTTGACTCTTTTTAGTGAATCCATCATTTTCAAAATTTGTTATAAGTAGAAAAGTTGAGTCTTTATTTTCTTTTAAAGAAGCCATTTGATATTTTTTTATCGTCTCTTTATTTTTTAAATCGTATAGTTCGACAGTCGTATCTTTTTGGATGACCGCATACTCTTTATCGTAATACTGTTTTAAATAGTCGTGTTTCATTTTATTTAAGAATCTAATATTTGTATGCGTACAATCTTTTAAAACTGTATCTTTACTCATAAGGCCATAAAGCCCACTGCAAGTATACGTCTTATAACCGTATACTTCTTCCATCCAATCGTTTTTGCTGGTGCTCTCCTCTTTGCCATAACTCGAATTTAAATACTCTTTATTTTTGACGTCATAATAAGCGTAGCGTTCGCTTCTATTCAATGCTTCATAGTTTACACCGTAATCTATCTTTAATATGTCTAAAAGGTAATTATCTATCGAAATGTCGTATACTTCGTCTGTCGTTTCAAACCCTATGTCGTCGTTTTCGATATATAACCAGCGGACAGTTTTATAATTATTCTCGCGATCGATTACTCGGAAGACGTTATCATCTTCCACTTTTAAATATCTCAACTTAGGATCTTCGAGTTTAAAAATGGATTTTCCATTACCGAGCGCTACTATTTCTTCCCTTTCTTCAAAGTTGCTTATCGCGCCGTAATATTTCGCATTGGGATAGTCGATTTTGGAAATGTCAGCAGTAATATAGTTTTCCGACCAAGTAAATATTTTTTTACCCGTCCAGTCTATTATTCCCGATTCCTCTTTTTTATTATCCAAATATATAAAATACCCTTTATCGATGTATTTGACGTGATAATCCCCTTTAAAGATGTTTTTCATGTTCGCATCAAACAGTTTATTGTCGATTAACCAAACGCCATATTCGGCGTAGTAACGGGGCCTATTTGAAAGCGTCGCCGATTCGATAGTTTTACCATTGCGGTCGATTATTTCGTAGAACTCATCGCCATCTTTCTCTTTCTGAACTGCTGCAAAGTTGCCATAAAACTGTTCGGCACTTTTAAAAGTTGCCTCGATTAAAAATTCACCCTTATAATCGAGATAGCCAAATAGACCGTCATCTTTATAGACGATTGGATTTTTAATATCGTATAAAAGTTCCAATTTTTCATCTTTAATTGAGTCACGATGAAGAATCAATATTAAGACTGTAATACAGATAACTAAGATTACTCCTATTAAGATACAAATTCTCTTGTCGACTTTTTTTAAGGCTTTTAAGATATTCTTATTCAAAGAAACCTACTCCTCTCTTGCCTTTAGTCTCAACACTATTTTCCCCTTTATCTTCATAAACATTTTAAATGGTAGATAACCGATTAAACCGAACATAAGAAACATAATTAATCCTATTATAGGTGCCATAATTAGAGATGCGACGCCTGCAGGTATGCCTGTTAGAACGGCGTCCCCTACTGTCGTCTTAACTTCAGCACCTAGTAACGAAACCATTAAACAAAGCATTCCTAACCCTAGTCCGAACGACGCACCCAGCGTTGAACAAAGTTTCATATAGGTTTTAAAAGGTATTTTCTCGACAGCATAGCTTTTCATTTCTGGTTTCTCCTACTTTTACTTATCAATGTCATATCTACCGTAAGTTCTTTTATTCTCTCGATTATTCTTCTAGCCTTGACGAGGTCTACGCCATTTTTTGTCATCGCCAAATTAGCTTCGAGCTCTTCGATCGTCAAATTAGAAGTGAAAAATGTCGGTAGATTGGCATCCATCCTATATTGTAGTATAGTTCCCAATATCTCATCTCTACTCCATGGAGTGACTGCCTCTGCCCCAATATCATCCAAGAAGAGGATGCTGACCCTCTCGAGTTTAGCCATGCGACTAGAGAAGTCTTTGTCGAACGACTCTTTGAGACTGCGCAGTAGCTTAGGATAATAAGCGACACATATATCTACGCCGTGTTTTGCTAGTTCATTTAACATAGCGCAAATCAAATACGTCTTGCCAGAACCGAAAGAACCGTGTAGATAGAGGCCTCTTTGGTGGGGATTGTCTTTATATGTGTCGTAGAAGTTTTTGAGCCATTTGATTATTTCTACGCGCGATGCATCGTCCAAAAAGATGTCGGACATCCCTATAGATTTTAAAACTGACGGCATTTCATAATAATCGCACGATTTTTCTTCTAGTTCGATTTGTTTCTTTTTATAACGACAAGCGACATAATTGAAGCCGACACGTGGACCGTTCTTTTTAGGATAGTACACGAAACCTTGTACGCGATTTCGGCAAGCAGGAAGTCCTTTGCAATTTTTACAGTTTCTTAATTCCTCTGCCGAGATGCGTAGCTTGCTCGTATGTTTCATCAAATGTTCGTCATCGACGTCGACAAGGGTCGTCACATATTTAAAATCGGGGTCTTTTAGGGCCTCTTCATAATTGCGGATGAGATCTTGTCTATCGTATTTATATGTCGTCATCTTATCTAAACTCCTTTAACATCGATTCGAGTTCTTCTCTATCTTCTGTGCTTATCTCTTTGACTTCCTCTGTATTATTAAACCATATCGGTGTCGAAGGTTCAACTTTTTTATTCGATTTCTCTTTAGCAGCAAACACTTTTTCTCTATTCTTTTTGTGTTGCTTTTCGGCGGTTTTCATCGCTTGTTCAGCCGTCTCAATTTTAAGACGAACCCATTGCCCTGCGATTGTTTCGACATATGCTTTAGATAATATGTTGTCATTGCTCTTTAGGACATAGTCGACGAGGACATTGATGACACTTGCATTTAGTCCCAAATCGGTCGCCAAGTATTCCAACAATTTGAGATCTCTCGGTGCTGGTTCTGCTCCATGATATTTGCTCTTTAAGAAGTCATATGGAGTCGTATTCTCAAAAATGTAGAGCATCTTTCCGCGATTGGACATATCGCCTTCTGGCGATTTCAAATGGGCAGGTTGAGTTCTATAAATGAGAGTTGGTAGAGACCCAGCGTTGTTATATTGATAATATTTTCTAGCGTTGAGACGGAGCGACTCTTTGTCGATGACGCCATTTTCATTTAGAACTTTCCTCAACAGTTCGACCATCTTTAAAGTATCGATATTATAGACGAAGCCCAGCGAATTGATGAGTGCTCGCGTTCGTTTATTGAAGGTTCTTTCGCTGATAGAATCTTTAGGTAAAGCACTTATGAGAAGAGCAAAATCGATGTATCCATCGTCGATTTGTGCCTCTCTTTTCTCAGAGGTTTCCAGCTCTGCTTCCTGCGGTACAGAAATAGAACTTACCGACTTAAAGCTGGCATCTAAACTAGCCGTTATCTCTTCGTAGTCTTTTGGAATAGTTCCTTGTTTTTTATAATAGTTTTGCAACTTCGTATATTCTACACTGCCGATGTTGTTGTAAAGAACGACGCTGAAAATCGGATGATTAAAAAACTCATAAGGCTCCAAAGGACTGAAAATTTCATAATAATAGTCTCCCAAATCGCCAGGTTTATAATAAGACCTCAAAAGTCCAATCGATTCTAAAGCTCGTCTCGCTGTCGTAAGGGGCTCTAATCCTAATTTTAAAGTGGTCATCAAGTGATGATGATTAAATTTCTCATCCAATTTGTTTGCTCTTTCTAAGTCTTGCCATAAAGCAAAATAGAGACTCGTCGCATTAGAGCCGATAATCGGACTATAGAGACTAATAATCGTCTTCCTTTCGTATTCAGTGAGGATGGACCTATTTATTATCGTATACGTATCCGCTGGTAAAATCGTCTTCAAATCCATCTTATCACCACCTACTACCATTGTATATTAAACTAAAAAAAAAGACAATATAGAAAAAGTCTTTTCTTCTACTTTGTATATAAAGTTACAATGTATCGTATGTACTTTGCTTTCCCAAATATTGTATTATAATATTGCTAGTAGTATAATGTTTTATAGGAATATCTAGTTAGTTTAGGTACTATTCCCCTTAACTTTTAAAAGTGAAAGGGGGTGAAGTTATGAGAAAGCA
>CAZLNI010000054.1:0-7984 GCA_964560995.1 uncultured Muribaculaceae bacterium | reverse complement strand
ATAAAATGGTTAAATTATTATCTAATAACAATAATAGTAGTAGTAAATATTATCGCATCACTTATAACGGTGAAGGAATTTATAACGCTTTAAAAAATAGTGTTAATTTGAATGATTGGAAAGAAATATTATCAAATAAAGATATTTGCTGGTTACCTAAGCCTCCAACTTATTCCTCAAAGTGTACATCCTATTTTACTGAAAAGGGTTATAAAGAATTTTTAAATAGAGCTATGCCAATTATTTCTAATTATTTGGAAAAAGAAAATATTAAAGTTGAAAAATTTGATAAAATACCCGATTCTTCACTTTATTCTGATGAGTATCAAGTGGTAGTGATTAGTGACAAATAATTTAAACTTTCATTAGGGTGTAAAATTGAAACTACAATAAATACGGTCGTTGCATCTCCACGCGGGTTAATCGCCGCTTAGAAAACAACTATCAAGAGGATATTCTAATGCCAAAAGCATTACAACCTTACATGGGAGATAAAGAGAGAATTGAACGAAAATAAATTGTAACTATAAAATAAAACCTCATTTCTTGAATAAAAAGTAACGAGGTTTTATTTTGGTTGGGGTATTTCGCATGTTTTATCTTGCTTTTCATATTCAATCCGTGCTTCAAAGAGCAGTTCGGGAATGATTGAACTAATTGCTTTAACTAACGTAGTTTCTTGGTTGGGGCATAAACTTTCGATTTCCATTATTCTATTTCGAAAATGAGTTTTAAAATCGTGAGTGGCAATCGCTTTAATTTCTCGTAAAAGTTCGACATTTCTTCGATCTTTTCGAGTAAAATGGAGAGCTTTATGCGGGTCATTCAAGATGTATTTTAAAGTTTCATAGACGGTTTCTATGTCGTAATAGCCGTTGAATATAGGACTGTAAGTTCTCCCTTTGATGTCACATAGTAGCATTTTCGCTTGTTCATAGTTTTTGCGTCTTAAATCTTCGAGGGAAACATAATTAATCAATTGCACGATTATATAAGTAGGATTCTCGATAGAAAAAACGAATATGAGATCCAAAATTTCTTTATCGATTAGCATATCGAAATATAATTTAAAGTTTTGAGGAAAGACGTTCGTCCGCTCGAAAGCGTTGGAGATAAAATTGACTATGTTTAAAAAGTCTTCGTCTATTGAAGCGACATGATAAGAATATAGGATGAAGAGGGTGGCTCTTTCTATCGTAGAGAAGGTGAGTAATTCCTGCTCAAAAAAGATGTCCTCAATCGTAGCAATACTATCAATCTCGGGTTGACGTTTCCAAGCTTCGACATCTAGTTTTCTATATTCGTTTTTAACGATAGAGATAAGAGACTTCATATAGGGAGTCTTTTCAGCAGTAGTCTCTAATTCATGTATTATTTTCTCAATGTGAAATTCCAATTGTCCTATTATTTTAGCCATAAAAACACCCACTTTTTCGGGTGCTATTCTATCATATAATATATGAAAAGTCGAGGGTTCTTTATTCTTCGGTCCTTATCTTGATAAGTTTTGCCTGTATTACTAAGTTAGTTCCTTTGGAATTGGTCGTCAAAGTTAAAATTTTATCGTCCGTCTTAGCATAACCTTTAAATTTAATTTCGGTTTTTTTAAGCATAGAGTCTATGTAGGTTTGTATTTCTTCTTCATTTTGAAAGTAGGTTTTTAAATGCCCTTCGTCTTTTGTCTCATAGACACTTATAATCTGCCAAAGAGTAGAGTGCGTATTGGTATAGAGTTTTATGAGAAAATTAGAATCATCTTCTTTCCATTCGTCTTTTAGAACTTTTTTTAAACTGGATTGTAATAGATTAAAATAATTTTTATTGCCATAGACGATCGTGTTAAAGTCGAGTTCTTCTAGAGAAGCATCTTCGTCGAAGTAGAGCCAGCCTAAGGAGTTTTTGCTCCTGTCTAGAGAATGAGTTTTATAAAAAACATTGTCACTTTTGACGATTGGGTAAGAATAATCTGTTCCCTTTACTTCGATGTAACCGACGATGTCGGTGTTAATCTTTTTTAAGTTAGCCATATCTACTTCGATGAGCCCCAACTTAATATAATTCCAGTAGGCGTCGAACTTGCTTAAAGTGCTGTCGGGCTTTATCGTTTTCGTGAATTCATCATCGACGATGGCTTTTACTTCTATTTCGTTATTTATTCTTTCAATCATCTTTTTAGTTGCGCTGTAGTCATTAAAGAGACGTAAACCAAAGACTAACAGAGTCAAGACGAGAAATAATGATGTAACTGTAATAGCAAGGTTTTTCCATTTAACTTTATAGACGGTTTTTTTATTTGCCACTTATTATCACCTTATCTATATTATACAAAAAAACGAGTGAACTATCTAGTATAATTTACTTATATGTGCGATTATGCGAGACGATAATTCTTGACTATACTTTTAATAGACAGTATAATTCTAGTATAGAGATAGCATTTTGTGAGAGGATGAAAAAGATGAAGAGGTTTTTCTTGTTGACGATTGGTCTCATATCGTTAGTTATAATCAGTGGTTTTTTAAAACTTTTTTGTGGAGAAGATATAAGTAATGCGTATGAGAGTAAACCTTTAGCTTTCTACCTTGAAAGTGCGGACGGTGGCTATATTTTGAAAAACGATTATTCATTTCCAACGACAGATTACCTTCTTAATACAGAAAAAAGTGTCTGTAAAAATGGCAGTTTATTGGAGCAGGATATTACTACGAGAAAGATAAATACTAATGTTTCACATGCCGATTCTTGTAACCTATATTTTGAGAGAATGAATGTACTTACTTTAAAGTTTAGCGCTGTAAATGGTACGTTCCCTGGTGGTGTTTCTGAAAAAACTCAATATATTAAATATAAACCTAATACACAGGAAGTAGATGTTAGTAAATATATTCCATTATTTACTGCAGATGACGGATGCGGGAGCACTACTTTAATTTGTGATCCTATAACACAAAACGGGACAATCGATTTGTCTAATTATGATAGTGATATTACAATAGAATGTACTTTCTCTGCCACATCTATAATACCCGTAATTCCTGACCCAGATCCTAAACCCGCTATATAAGAGTAAACGTTTATTCTCTCCTTTTAGTAGAGGTTTTTTAACGAGTTGAGTTAGAAGAAAATTTATGTTATTTGGGTTTAGGTGGTATGTAGTATGAACAACAACAGGGTAAAAATAGACGAAGATAATCCTGCGATTCAAAGGATAGAAGAGAAATGCATAAACTGCGGAGTTTGTTTAAATACGTGTGAAAACAAAGTGGGATTAGATAGGAAATGCCGCTTAGACAACGGTAAAACTTGCGTTTACTGTGGACAGTGCATCCTAACTTGTCCGATGGGAGCGCTTAAAGAAAAGTATTCTTATAAGAGCGTTTTAAATATTTTAAATGACACTGATAAAGTGGTCTGTATTTCCATCGCTCCGGCGGTGAGAGTTTCTCTTGGGGAAGAACTCGGCATAAGTGACTCGAAGGTGATGGAAGAACTGTTACCGAGCATTTTTCGGAAAATGGGTTTTTCTTACGTTTTTGATGTGACTTTTGGGGCAGATGTTACGATTATGGAAGAAGCTAGTGAACTCGTCAATAGGCTTCGATTGGGAGGAGCATTACCTATGTTTACTAGTTGTTGCCCGTCTTGGGTTAGGTATTTAAAAATGGAGCATCCTGAACTAGTACAAAACCTCAGTACCACTAAGAGTCCAATCGGCATTATAAGTTCGCTTATAAAGTCTTATTTTAAAGATATGAACGTGATAGGGAAAGACATAATAAGTGTCGTCGTTGCTCCTTGTACGGCGAAAAAGTGGGAAATAATTAATACGGATACGGATTATGTCATTACGACGAGGGAGCTTGCTTTGATGATTAAAGAATTAGAAATAGACATACCTTCTCTAAAGCCTTCAAAATTCGACATATTGCTAGGAGAAGGAAGCAAGATGGGACTCCTATTCGGAAGAAGTGGAGGAGTAATGGAATCAGCTCTAGCGACAGTTAATTACCTGCTCACGGGTAATACTGTAGAGGAAGGGTACTTTAACGTCGAAGTGGAAAACGGGCTTGGCGAAGCATCTTTTAAAATAGGCGAAGAGATTATCAAAGTCGCCGTCGTGTCTGGACTAGCTAACATCGATAAAATAATCAAAGAAAAAGAAAAGTACGACTTCATAGAAGTTATGAACTGTCAAGGAGGATGTGTAGGTGGTGGCGGACAGCCTCTTACAGTGAATAGGGAGATTGACTTACGTTTAAGCGAGCGCACTTCCAAGTTAGAGGGTCACGAGAAGAGATCAATTTATCCTTATGAAAACTTGGCAATTAAAGAGTTATACAAATCATTTTTAATCTCGCCAAATAGCGAAATAGCGGGGTCTTTATTACATGACGAACACAATTTTTGACACAATTTGTCACATTATTTCGACAAAATATAACTAATCTGTTGATAATTTGGTACTTTTTGGCTATACTAATGTTAGAGAATAAGGAGTGTTTGTATGAAGAAAATTTATATGGCTATTTTTATATCTTTGTTGTTAATATTTGGAGTTCTGAATGTCAACGCGAAAACTTTTACAAATAAAGATGTCGACTTCGTACTAGAAGAATTGAAAGATAATCAAGATTTGTTTCCTGTGCCAGTAGGAACGACATTTTCTTACGAGACGAACGATAACGAAACAATTATTACTAGTACTATCAATGGAGTAAGTTTTACTTCAAAATTTACATATAACAACGGAGTTTATACTTTCAATAGTTCTTTAACTAAAGTTAGTACATCAGAGGAGCTTTTGAAAGCTGCTTATGAAATTTACAATTTTTCATATTTACTTACGAGAATATACGGCATATACGATGAAGAATACAAAGCAGCTTTAGCGGATGTCGACTCTAGCGATTTATCGAACGCCAATCTGCTTACATTGAAAGATGATGGGTTATCGACGACAATTATACCTATCGGAATCGAGGGTATGGAAAACGAAGGTTTCATTAAAACCGTATCGGTCGATATCAACCATCAGAAGTTTGCAAAGATGTTAAAAGATGGCGACGGCACTATATGGCTAGAAATTCCTATTGAGAAGCCAGCACAGTGTAACGAGGGAGATGTCGTAGATTTTTCTGTTATCATAAACGGCGGTTATCCTATCATAAAAGGAACACCTTTAAATAAGATTCCGATAAAAATTATAGAGGTATTGTGTGACGGTTCGAAGAGGGTAAAAGAATCCAACGTCGGAGATTCTAAAGATGAAATCGGATATGAAGTTAAAGATTTAGATCCAAATGAAGAAGGCAAAGATAAGGAAGCAACGGTCGATAAGGTCGTACCTAATCCAGATGGTACGCGTCCTGAAACTAAAAAACCACCTTATTCTGTGATAGTAGATGACAGCAAAGATGTCGTCGATTTCGAAGTAATTATAAATGATGGAAAACCTGTGATTAAGGGTACCCCAGACGACGAAGTTCCAATTAAAATTACCGAAAAATATAAAGACGGTACAACGGCGACGAAGACATCGACTATCGAAGACGTAGAAAAAGATTTAGGGTATCGCGTACAAGACTTTAAAACGGATGAAGTCGGAAATTTTGTCGCGAACGTATCTAAAGTAAAACCAAATTCCGATGGAACTGTACCGAAATCGAGAGCGGCTAAATATGAAGTCATCTTGGGACATACGACAATACCTAATCCCGATACTGGAATATCATCTCATATTATACTTATCGTAGTAACTATGATAGGAATAAGTGGAGCCATATTATTAAAGAGAAAAGGTATGTTTAAAAAATTATAGTGTCTAATTTTTAGACGCTTTATTTTTTTATGTGCCTGTGATATAATTACCAATAGAATAGGGTTGGTCTTATGAAAAAGAAAAAAGGATTTATTGCAACTTCTTTAATTTATTCATTCTTTTTAGTTTTTCTTGCCATAATAGCGGCTTTGATTAGCAACTATATAGCTAATAAGACGATTCTTTTACGTTATAACGAAGAAGCATTACAAGAACTCAATAAGAAAAAATATTCAGTTACATTTTTCGTATATGGAGCTGAATCCAATACAGCAAGTCAAAAAGGAAGAACTCTCACTAATTTGATACACAACGGCAATTTTATCGATTCAGAATGGTGGAAAACGGAAGGGACCATCGATTTTAATCCGACAAGTTTTTCTAGAAATACGGCACGTCTTTCCAATGTAGGAGCAGAATCGTATATCTATCAAGAAGTCGACGTCCGTCTCGTCCAAAATCAAAAATATTACTTTAAAATAGATTATTCACAAAATGACAGTAAGCCTATTAGGGTGTTCGTCGACCCAAACGTATCTTTAATTACTCAAAATACGAACGGGTTGTGGGCTTCTAAGTCCGGAGTTTTTTATGCGGAAGAGTCGACGAGCGATAAACCTTTTGTAATAGGTTACAGCGACATAGGTTACTCTAATGTCTATTTTACAGACGCTATGCTTATCAATTTGACTGAACATTTTGGTGCTGGTAACGAGCCAACGGCGAGCTGGCTCGACGAAAATATCGGTTTCTTCGATGGTACGATCAATTATTTAAAAGAAGATAGTCTCGAGGGTAATAGCGAAATTGAATTGCAAATGGTATCACGTTCCGATTATAACAAAATGGTCTTCGTATGCAATGGACAAAACGATAAGTGGTTTGGAACGGATACGAATATCGAAAGCACACTCGACTTCAGCGATGTAAGACCTGTGGCAACTTTGAAAGTTAAAAATATATCTGATAACATCATGTGCACTGTGAGGTGGTCAAATGAAGAAGAATAGAGGATTTGTTTTAATGGAAACTATCGTCGTCGTCACCGTATTATGTGTAGTTTTAGTCATATTGTATGGTGCTTATAGCAAAATATTTATCGAAGTAAATAACAAGTCTCTTCACGATAATACAGAATACATCTATAAATCGCGAGTTATAAGAGAGTATTTAGAAGAAAAAATTGATATAGTAGATTTTATGGGGAGCGATTATGTTTCTGGTTATTGCAGTGACCTATTGCCACAGTTTAAATCTTGTAAAGACACCTCTCTCGATGGAAACGACCTCTTTAACTTTATGAAAATAAAAGGTATATATTTCATTCTATGGGATGAAAAAAGTTTGTTGACGGGTAGATTCAATTCTTTAGAGCCTACTACCCAACAATATATGTATAAAATCGACGAAGAGATTAGCGATGAGCCTTATAGAATAATGGTCGTCATGTTTGAGTCAGAAAATGGGTATGTAGAGGGCGAATATGAATATGCTCATTTGAGATTTGGAAGTAGAGGGTAATGTCATGAGATTAAATAAAAAAGGAATGACTTTAGTAGAGATAATTGTATCGATAGCTTTAATATCTACTGTCTTAATATTTCTCATGTCTTTATTTCTAAATGTTCGCAATACTTATGTCACTAGCAAAGCAGAAGCAGATTACGATATGCTTTTGTCGACATTTATAAAAGCTATAGGAGACGATATCGAAAAGTATGGACTTATTGGAGTCGAATATAAAGCTGGAAGCGGGAATAAAAACGAAGTAATCTTTGAATTTAATGCCTACAGACCTTCAAAGCTTTCTCAGAGAATCAAAAAAGTATTAAAAGTTTATCCAACTGTGCGAGATTCTTATCAAATAAGTTATGTATATGATGCAACGGTGACAGAAGATATCGTGAGTAATGAGCGTATAACCAATGTCGTTAGAGAGACACCAGAAGGTGGTATAATTGATCCATATGAGCCGATACAAATTAAGCCATTAGAAAGTAAAGCTGTCGAAGTAAAGATACCTTTGATAAATGAAAATGGGACCAATTACGATATCAACATATATGCTTTGCTTGTAAATGATGCAGTTTGAATTATACTTATGCTAAGGTGGTTTATAAATTCAAGCGAAACAACACTTGGATTTTTTAATTTACGAAAGTTCGT
>CAZLNI010000053.1:0-8296 GCA_964560995.1 uncultured Muribaculaceae bacterium | reverse complement strand
CTAAACGACAATACCGAAGTAGTCGAAATCACTTCCCAAGAAGCGACGGATTATAAAGTCGAAGAACACTCTGGAATAGTGAAAACAAACTATTATTCTAATGGTATACTGATAAGTGATGAAACATCTTATGCAAAACGAATAAGACATGTCTTGTCTTAATTTTTGTAAACTTATCATCGTTCGACAAAATGCGCACATTTCTAATGGTATCATCTTTTTAGGTGATACTAATGAGAACATTTTATATTTTTAAAATCAACGATGCCTTTAAGACGATAACTTTGAATAAGCCATATAATCTCTACTTGGCTTTAGATAATATCCATTCCATGGATAAAGAGGAACTTCCTTTGGCTTTTAGACTGTATGAAGAAGTGTGCGATAAAAACGATGTTCGTTCTCTAAATCTCTCTATATTTAACCTTTTAAGAGAATCCGATGCCTATACGAAGTTTAACAACAACCACATCATCAATAACTATTATACCGATGAATCTTCGAAACTAACCATATATAAGACTTATTTAAAGCTTAAAACTTCTAAAAACAACCCGACATTTTTTAATACTCTTAAGTGTTTTCCCAATCTGTTCGTCGTCGACTTCGCGGGAAAAGATTACTTTTGGTTGTCATAAATAAAAATATTTAGTATAATTTTCTTATAAAGGAGTGATAAATTTGTTACACGACATATTGATGATATTATTGGGATTGGTTATCGGGTTAGTTGCCGGATTTTTAATCGCGAGAAAGCTCATGAAAAAATATATGAGCGAGAATCCACCTATTAACGAGAAGATGATCGAAACTCTCATGAGTGGTATGGGTAGAAAACCTAGCCAAAAACAGATTAATCAAATGATGAGAGAAATAAATAGACTACAAAAATAGTTTATTTTTTTAAAGGAGAGTAGTATTTTATGACAATAGCTTTTGATATCGACGGAGTGCTTACAGATTTGGAAAAGTATATTAAAAAAGAGGGAAAGGAGTTTTTTAAAAAAGACATCGTCGACGAACTTGGACGAGATATAGATGAAATATTTGGAGTGAGTAAAAGCGACAAAGAAGCCTTTTGGTCGGCAAAATCGATGGACTATATCGAAACATATCCTCTTCGAGATGAAGCAAGTAGAGTAACGCACGAACTGCACGATTTAGGATATAAGGTGTTGATCGTCACCGCTCGTAAGTTCAATCCTTCTTGTCATAGATACAAAGACGATTTAGAGTATCGCCAAATAACGGAAAAGATTTTAGTAGAAAACGGCATTTACTTCGACGGATTATACTTCGAACCTAGTCCAAAAGTGGATGCCGTGTCTAAATACAATATCGACGTTTTTGTCGAGGATGAAGTAAGAAACATAGTACCTCTTTCTAAAGTTACTAAAGTCATAATCTTGAACTCCTCATATAATCGTTCTTGTGATTTACTTACTACCTATAGAGTAAAAAGTCTAAACGATATCCCTAATTTGCTTAAATCATGGTAATAAAAAAGCGTACACCATCGTACGTTGTTTTTATATAAAGTGTTTTTTTAATTCTTCTTTTTCTTTATCGCTTAAGAACGAATACTCTATAGCGGCTTTATTCATTTCGTTAAAGTCTTTAATCGTTAAGCCGAAGTACTTATTCAAAAGATTGTATTCATCGGTTAAAGTCGTCTTATTTATAGTTCTATTATCCGTATTAACCGTAACTGTAACGCCAGAATCGATCAATCTTTGAATAGGGTGGTCGGAATATCTTTCATAGACGCCCGTCGCCATATTGCCAGTCAAACATATCTCCAAAGGTATATGCAATCTTTTAAGCTTTTCCATCGTTTCAAAACTAGAGATAGCTTTGACGCCGTGACCGATTCTTTTTGCACCATAACTTATCGCATAGTCGATATCTTTAAAGTCTTCTTCACCAGCATGGATGACGTATGGAACGCCGACATTAGAGGCGTAGACGAAGAGCTCCTTAAAGTCTTTAAGTGAGTGTTCGCTTTCAGAACCAGCCATATCGACAGCACAGACACCTTTTTTTAAGTACTTCTTAGCTAAGTCGATTATAGCTTTATTTGTTTCAAAGTCGTAATCTCTTTTCATGAGTAAAATCAATTTCGTTTTGAGGTTACTTACTCCTAAACCTTCCAAAGTCGCATCGACGACTTCGTTTAAAGTTAAACCTTTTTCCAAGTGAGATGCCACGTCGAGTCTAATTTCGGCATAGATGACGTTTTCCATCTTTAGGTCTCTACATAACTCCATTGCGGCCTCTTTGAGACGCGCTTTCGTTTGTAAGAGATTTTTGGCATAGAGGGAAACCTCTTTATAATTTTCTTTATCGCCAGCATTATTCAATATCAATGCTGCTTCCACTTCGCCAATCGATTTTCTCGTCCATTTAGAAACTTTTACAGGGCTAAGTGAACCTTCTAAATGACAATGTAAATCTACCTTTTTTAAACTTTCATACTTCTTCATTTAATAATTGCCTCCAACGCTAAAACTATCATATCATTTAAGGATGTCTGTCGTTCTTCACTAGAAAGAACTGTATCAGGAGTATATTTGGAATCGACAATCGTCAATATCGCTGCTGTATCTATACCAGTTATTTTGCCGATATAGTATAGACCAAACGCTTCCATTTCGACTGCACTCGGGTTTTCAGAACCGACTAATTTCATCGTTCTTTCGATATCGCTGTAGACGTCGAATATGTCGCTCGTCAAAATGTCGTCAAACACAACTTTACTCTCGACAGAGTTCACGCAAGATTTGATATCCTCGATGAGAGTAGGAGAGGCAAACATCTCTTTGTCTTCGTCTCCACTAAACGATTGAGCAAACGTGCTCAAACTCTTCGCACTCGTTGCCACCACTAAATCTCGCAAATGAATCTTGGGGTCCATCGAACCGGCACTACCGATGCGTATTATTTTTTTTACGCCATAGAATTTAACTAACTCGTAAGAGTAAATTCCCATAGAAGGAATTCCCATTCCCGAACCGATGACGGTTATCCTTTTTCCCTTATAAAATCCCGTGTAGCCAAGCATATTGCGAACTTCATTTACAAGCTTTGCATCTTCTAAAAAGTTTTCAGCGATGTACTTTGCTCGTAAGGGGTCTCCTGGCATAAGTACGAGTTCGCTTATGTTTTCTTTTGCTGTCACAATGTGTACAGGCTCCATATAATCACATCCTATCGTACAAAATTATAACACAACTATATAGAGTGTTCTAGTCTAAGTTGTGCGTTTCTATAAAATTCTTTACATATTCGCGATAAGCTACGTATTCGCTCGACGAATCGTCTTCCTTATAATCTAAGTCCAAACTCTCAAAGAGTATCTGTAAAAGATAGTCTGTAAAGTAAGGATTACGAATTAAAATAGGGCCGAAGAAATTCATAGCAAAAAAATTGTTTTGGCGGATGTTATCCTGTAAACCGAAAGGGCGTTCATAGTCGTTATTGACGATGTTTATAGCGCTGTTTTTAAAACCGACGATGTAGAAACCTTTATTTTTCCCAAGTTCTGGAAATTCATAAGCTATCTCCCCGACATTGCGCGTTTCCGTTTCTTTAGAGTTATATCCAAAAAGAGAAAGTCCTTTAATGTCGCCGTCTTTTCTCTCCATTTTGCGGCCAAATATTTCCATGACGTTGCCCGTCACCAAAAACATCTTTCCATCTTCGATAGCTTTGCCGATATCATCTCTATATTTTAAGAGGTCGCCTAACGCTAAAACTTCGTTTTCCTCGCTGCCAGAGCCCATGTAGTAAAAATCGTACTTCTTAAAGTCGATATCCATACAGAGAGAGAGGTTGTCTATTTGGGTCTTTATGCCTTGGCGTTCGATGAACTTTTTAAGAGCCATGATATTGCCATTTTCACCATAAAGATTCAGTAAATCGTAATAAAGATGTGCTATTTTAATTGTCTTTTTCATCGCTTCTCTCCTTCAACAATTTTGTTATAATTCCCGTCATATCGAAACAAACCATCGTATAGATATCGCCAGTACTTTCAGTAACAACCTCATCTAGAAGGTTTGTCATATCTTCGACGAGGACGATTTTCTCTTTAGCGAATCCTGCGTAATCTAAGCGTGTAGCTACGTCGTATTTAAATCTGCCTATCAAGAATATTTTATCGATTTCTTTCACATCTAACTTTTCGAAAGGGACATCCCATAGCCAAGATAAGTCGTTAAATCTATAGCGGCGGGAGACGTTTTCAAATCCCATGATGACCGTCTTTTTCTTGCCGTCAGCATTTACTATATAGTCGATAGATTGCAAGTAGGATAGAGCATTTTCATTTTTAGATTCGAGCATCTCCATCTTGCGACCATCTAATTCGTAACTTTTGCCTCTTTTTGAAGACATCGAGTCGTCGTTTATCTCTTTTAAAATTTCTTCATCCTTTAAATTCAATAGACGACAAACTGTATAGGCGACTAATGTGTAATAGACGGCAAAGAAGACGTTCTTATTGAGCTTTAAAGTGTCTTCGCCGATTTTAAAATAACCTTTTTTCAAATCTACTTCGGTTGCCTCATAATCGACATGTCCACGACCAAACGAACAGTTTGGACAGTCATATAGGCCTATATGACCATAATGGTAGCTCGCGTATTTAAGTTTAGTTTGGCAACTTGGACAATAAGCTGCATCGACGGCATATTCTGGTTCACCTTCCGTGTCATGAGACGTCTTCGCAACGCCGAAAGTAGTAATCTCTCCTTCATGCATAAACCTAGCTTTAGAAACTATTGGGTCGTCGGCATTGATGATGAGGTGCATATGTTCATCGATGCTTTCCATTATTTTGTCGAAGATTATTTCGGGATGAGCATTTCTTGAAGGTTGATCGCGTGTAATGTTCGTAATGACCATGTGCGAAATAGTTCCAGATTTGAACGTATTTATGATATATCTTTCATCCATCTCCAAAAGTAATACGTCGGCATCTACTTTGTGAGAGAAAATTTTCGTATTAGATAGAACTAAAGTTATAATCGCCGTTCGCACGTTGCTACCGCTTTTATTCCAAACGACCTTTTTCCCAGAGTTTTCTAAAATATGGGCAATCATCGCAACACTTGAACCCTTACCAGAAGAACCCGTCACGACGACAACAGAAGAAGGATATTTTAAATTGTATAATACATTTTTTTGTATCCTATTTACAACTTCACCGGGAAGTACGCTTCCTTCTTTTTTAAATATAGGCTTTAAAATCTTACAAGCCCAAGAAACAAATTTACATAAAAATATAGATATAGTTGTTCTCATATTTTACCACCATCTTTATTGTACCAAATTTCCGACGAAAAAACTATAAAAATGAGAAAAATCCATTTTATCCGGTATAATAAATAGTGAAGGGTAATGATAAAAAGGAAAATGTTTGACAAACAAAAAGGGGTAGTTTAAAATTAATTTATAGGAGGTAAAACGTGAAAAAAGATACACATACAACAAACAATAAAGATAAAGCATTAGAAGAAGTAATGGCTCAAATCGAAAAACAATTTGGAAAGGGAGCCATAATGAAATTGGGAAGTGAGGAACACGTCCAAGTCGAAGCGACACCATCTGGTTCACTGAGCTTAGACATCGCTTTAGGTATAGGAGGTTATCCTAAGGGACGCATAATAGAGATATTTGGTCCAGAATCGAGTGGTAAAACGACATTCGCTTTAGAGGCAATCGCGGCTTGTCAAAGAGAGGGTGGGAGAGCAGCATTTATTGATGCAGAACACGCCTTAGATCCCGTATATAGTAAAAATCTAGGTGTAAACATAGACGAATTGCTATTAAGTCAGCCGGATACGGGAGAACAAGCCCTAGAAATAGTCGATGCCCTCGTCAAAAGCGAAGCTGTCAACTTGATAGTTATCGACTCCGTGGCAGCTTTAGTCCCTCAGGCGGAGATAGAAGGTGAGATGGGTGACTCACACGTCGGATTACAGGCTCGTCTAATGAGCCAAGCTCTAAGAAAACTATCTGGAAATATAAATAAGACAAATACGACAGCCATTTTCATCAATCAGCTACGCGAAAAAGTCGGCGTAATGTTCGGAAATCCCGAAACGACTCCAGGTGGAAGAGCACTTAAGTTCTATTCATCTGTTCGTTTGGATATAAGAAAAGGCGAAGCTATCAAAAATGGTGAGCAAATCATCGGCAATAAGACCAAAGTAAAAGTCGTTAAAAACAAAGTTGCTCCACCGTTTAAAAGTATCGAAGTCGATATCATGTATGGTCAAGGCATATCTCGTGAAGGTGAACTATTAGATATAGCGTCTCTAATCGATGTCGTCGAGAAGAGTGGCGCATGGTATGCATATAAGGGCGAGAAAATCGGTCAAGGTAAAGAAAATGCCAAAATTTTCTTGAAAGAAAACCCTACTATTGCATCCGAAATTGAAGCCGCCATTAGAACGCATTATGAAATAGGCGACAAAAAAGCCAAAAAGGAAATAAAAACTGAGGAATAAACACCTAAAGTCTTTAAAGGCTTTTTCATTTGCTAAAAAATTTGACGAAATGCCAATTATATGATAATATAACTCGCGATTGAAAAAGGGGGATTTTATGGAAAAAATGGAAGAAACTTTAAGTACAGAATTATATAAATTATATGGAATATCCGAATGGCATGAGAAAAAACTTCTTATGAACTTAGCTGATACAGAACAGGTTTTAAGAGATTTAAAAGCAGGTACTCCATCTGTTTTAGCAGCAATTATCACTTTTCCTTTTCCAGAATTTGTAAAAGCCTATTTTAAGAGTTCAGTTCTCTATGAGCAAGTGTTCGCAGACCTTAGTATCGCTTACAAAGTCTATTTTTTAAACGACACTAGTCTTAAGCTCTTTGGCATTTATATGCGCAACCCACATGAGAAAATGTCGACGATAGGCCATCTTCATAATATAAAATATCCGACAGAAGTGATGAAAGAGATAAAGACAACTTTAGCAAGAAAGCTATCTTCCTTTGCGGCTTCCAGTCGTACACAAAAGATTAAATTTGTGTATCTCACACAATATATCAAGAGAAATGAATTAGTTTCTCTAAGTCTCGATGAAGCTATGCATATAGATGCATTAGAAAATGACGGCTTTGAGTTTGAACAAAAATTGTCTTCTTTACCTCCACAAGTAGAAAAAGCTTTGAGACTTCATTTAGGTTTCTATGGAAATGATTCGCTTAGTGTAGATAAAGTAGCTGAAACTTTAAACATAAATGGGTTTTACACGAGAGATTTGCTCGCAGGACTTTTAGATTTGGTTTTAAAACCGACTAATGAATTTTTAAAGGAATTAAAGGAACATCCCGAACTCTTTAATGAAAAACCGACATTCAACAAAAGTTAATTTTACTTAGCCCAAAAGTTACTAGAAAAGGAGGAATTGCTATGCTTAAACCATCATATCAGTTAAGTACATACCTATATAGAAATTATCACATTGCCGAATGGCCAGAGAAGTGTTGTATCCTCACAGAGGATGAGCAAAGGGAAATATTATCTTCATTGGAAGTAAATATCCACCCGTACAACGGGTGGCTTTTGGTAAAGGCCTATAAGGCCAAATACTGGCGGCCTCCATTTGGAGGCTTTTTTGGTTTGCCAATTGCCTTTGTCTCTCTTACTTACCCGTAAACGGGTCTTTATATTCTTTTAAACTTCTTTTATCAAGCAATCTATCTTCAGTTTCTTGCTCTTGAATATATTTCTTAATTGTATTTTTATTTAATCCTACTGTGCTTACGAAATATCCTTCGCTCCAAAAATGCCTATTTCCATAGTTGTATTTTAAATTGGCGTGTTCATCAAATATCATCAAAGCACTTTTTCCTTTCAAGTACCCCATAAATTTTGAAACGCTCAATTTTGGAGGAATTTTTACTAACATATGTATATGGTCAGCGCAGGCATTGGTTTTTACTATTTCCACTCCTTGATATTCACATAATCTCCTTAGATACTTTCCAATATCACTTCTTAATTTATGATATATTGCCTTTCTCCTATATTTTGGTGTAAACACTATATGATACTGGCAATTCCATTTTGTATGTGATAGACTATTCATGTCATCATTATTTTTTATTCGTTTTTTCATTTTACTCTCCTTTTGATTTTTTAACTTGGCTGGCAAACCAGTTATATTATATCAAAGGGAGAGTAAAATTTTTGCTTAACGCTACTGCTTTTTCTGCTCTCACGTGCATAGCACGTGGTTTTATAGGTAGCTGCCTACCTCGGCGGCTACATAA
>CAZLNI010000052.1:0-8459 GCA_964560995.1 uncultured Muribaculaceae bacterium | reverse complement strand
TCTTATAGTCTTACTTGTTGAAGTAATCATATTACTTATAGCTAAGCTCCTATAACTGAAAAAAGCAACGACTAGATTCACTGAGATATCTAGTTGTTGCTCCCAAGAAATTGGAGAAGCAGCGACCACGGTAGGTTCGCTTCTCTTAATAAGATTATATTATATATATTTCTTTTTTACAAGAAAAACTTCTTAGTTGAATGTTTTCTAAATAGATAACTTTTATATATCCTTCAATTAACTTGTAAATCCTTTATTAAAATAATTAGAAAAATGATTATTGCTCAATTATATTTCCTTCTTTTTACAAATTATTATTAATTTATCATTCTGCAATGAAAATTCACTTATAGGCTTTTTTCTATATTTTTCTATTATTTCAAAATTATTATCATTTAATATCTTCTCTATTTCTTCAAAAGAATAATAATTGACAAACTTTTTTAAGCCGATTTCAAGATTCTCTTCGACATATTTTTCTCCTTCACCTTCTTGAAGAATGATTAACATAACTCCATCCTTTTGAAGCAAATCAAAATATTTCGGAATAACCTCTTTAACCTCTTTTTTAGAGATATGAAACAATAAATATGCTAACATGATTCCATTATATTCTTCATCAAGATCTATATTTCTCATATACATTTGAATAAAATTAACATTTTTAATTTTTTTTCTAGCGATTTTAAGCATTTCTTCTGAAAAGTCGACCGCATCGACGCTAAATCTTTTATTTGCAATATATTCGGATAAAGTGCCTGTTCCGCATCCAATATCTAATATTTTTCCATTATGGACTTCTTTTAAAAACCTATCAATATATGGCGTATCACTTAAATCTTGACCATATTCCTCTTCATATTTCTCTGCAATCTTATTATAAGTATCAAATGTTTCACTCATATTTTATCCTTTCTATATTGTGCGGACTTTATTCATCATACTTTGTAAATATATCTTTCATTTCCTTTAGCGTCTCTTCAGTCCAAATAGGAATTCCCAACTCGACAGCCTTATCGTACTTACTTCCTGGATTTTCACCTAAAATCAAAGCATCTGTCTTTTTAGATACGCTCTCTTGAGCCTTTCCACCAAATGATTCGAGTATTTCTTTTATCTCGTCACGCGAATACTTTTCTAGAGTTCCCGTTATGACGAACTTTTTATTTGTAATCGCCTCATTATTCGAAACAGCTACACCTTCATAACGCATATTTACTCCGATTTCGCTAAGACTCTCTATCAATTTACGGTTGTCTTCATTTTCGAAGTATGTCACAATACTTTCCGCTAAAATAGGTCCGATATCGTCTATGCTCGTTAGCTCTTCTCTAGTAGCGTTCATGAGATTTTCCATCGTTCCATATCTCTTTGCTAATATCTTCGCATTCTTTTCTCCGATTCCTTTGATACCTATTGCAAAGATTAACCTCTCTAAACTGTTTGCTTTTGAAGCCTCGATATTATCTAAAAGCTTATTTATGCTCTTAGGACCGAACCCCTCTAGTTCAGTTAGCTCCTCTTTTCTGCTTTCTAAGTGATATATGCTTACAAAGTCGTCTAAAATTCTCATGTTATAAAAATCTTCTATGATTTTTTCGCCAAGACCAATTATATTCATCGCTTTTCTTTCGACGAAATGGATAAGCGACTCTATATTGCGGGCAGGACAAAAATCGTTTGGACATAGTAAATCTATACCGCTAGCTGAATTTATCAACTTGCTCCCACAAATTGGACAAACGTCTATCTTGGTAATCCCTTTCGTATTTTCGCGCCTTTCTGGCACATTGCGGACGACTTCTGGTATGACATCTCCCGCCTTACGCACGACGACTATGTCTCCGATTTCCAAATCCCTCTCCCTTATGAAATCCATATTATGTAAAGTCGCTCTTGCAACCGTACTTCCCATAATTTTGATGGGTTCCAAAACGGCATTAGGAGTTATTTGACCAGTTCTACCTACTGTGAAGATGACATCTTTAAGCTTAGTCGTGACCTCCATTGCGGGAAACTTATAAGCGATGACCCAACGCGGACTTTTAGCTGTGCTACCGAGTTCTCTTTGTAAAGCTAAGTTGTCAACCTTTACGACAATGCCGTCTATATCATATGGTAAAGTTGCTCTCTTTTCAGTCCACTTATTTACATAGTTTAAAACTTCTGTAATATCTTTGCAACACTCTATGACCGGGTTGACGACAAAACCGTTTTCTTTAAGGTATTCTAGGGCTTCGTGATGTGTCTTGCGGTTGACCAAAGGCACGTGATAAAAGAATGCATCTAGTCCTCTCGATGCAGCCACTTTACTGTCCAACTGTCGTAAACTTCCTGCCGCTGCATTGCGTGGATTTTGGAATAAAGATTCACCTTTAGCTTTTCTTTCTTCATTAAGTCTTTCGAAAGAGGCGATAGGCATGTATATCTCTCCACGTATCTCCAATGAATCTCCACTCGGAATCGTTCTTGGAATAGATTTAATCGTAAGCGCATTGTGGGTGACGTTTTCTCCTATCAAGCCATCCCCTCTCGTCGCAGCTTGTACGAGTTTACCATCTTCATATGTTAGATTCACGCTTAAACCGTCGATTTTTAATTCACAAACGTACTCTACTTCGTCACCGACCATCTTGCGAATTCTTTTATCCCAGTCGATTAACTCTTCTTCGTTGAACACATCGGCAATGCTCATAAGTGGTGTCACGTGGCGAACTTTCTCGAATTTATCTAGTACTTTACCACCGACATTTTGTGTAGGCGAATCACCTCGTATGATTTCTGGCTTCAGTTTCTCTATCTTTTCGAGCTCGACCATTAAACTATCGTATTCGTTATCGCTCATCGTCGGATTATCGTTTACATAATACTCTTCGTTGGCTTTCTTTAGAAGTTCGACTAATTCATTATATCTCTCTAACATATCCTGTTCCTCCTATAACTTTTTAATGCTTTTATGATTTTTCTTAACTTTCTTTACTCCCGATTTGAAGGCAACATCGATGAGGTCATCACTCATATTGATGACGACGCCATGTCCAAACGTTTCGTGGTCGATTAAGTCTCCTAGCTTTAACTCTTCTGAATTTTCGTTATAATACTTTTCGCTTGAAGTTTGCACATTTGTTTCCATACCGAACGTATCTCGTTCAACGAGCGAAGGATCTATTTCGTTTATAAACCTGCTTGGTATGTTTGCCGATTCTTTTCCGTAGAGCATTCTTCTTTTGGCATTAGTTATATACAGTATATCTCTTGCTCGCGTTATACCTACATAACAAAGGCGTCTCTCCTCGTCCATACCGCCTTCTTCCATCATGGCATTAGTATGTGGAAATAACCCTTCTTCCATACCGACCAAGAAGACGACATCGAATTCTAACCCTTTGGCACTGTGAAGAGTCATCAAAGTAACCGCATCATCGACATTGTTATCCTTATCGGCATCACTCATAAGGCCAATCTCACCTAAAAAGTCGTTCAAATTGACACTGCCGGTCCGTTCTTCAAAGGCCGCAGTCAAGCTTTTAAACTCCATCAAGTTATCGAGCCTTAATTCGGCTTCCAACGTTTTATCCGCTTCGTACATCGCTCTCATGCCACTCATATCCACGATTTCATCAATTAATTCAGTAAGAGTATGGTCTTCCATAAAATCTTTTAAAGCGTATATCATATCTCTAAACTCGATTTCTTTTTTAGATTCCATGCAATCGAATAGAGATACGCTTCTTAATAGACTATTTGCTTCAATCTTGTTCATGGCAACTTCTCCGATACCTCGTTTAGGTACGTTTATGATGCGTCTTAGACTGACTATGTCATCGGGATTGTTTAATATTTTTAGATAGGCAATTAAATCTTTGATTTCTTTCCTATTGATGTAACTAAATCCGCCATATATGCGATATGGTACACCTGCCGTGAGTAAAGTCTCTTCTATCTGCCGCGCTTGGGCATTAGTCCTATAAAGAATAGCAAAACTATTATAGTTTTTATAATCTAAAATCTGCTTTTGTATTTCGTCGATTACGAGTTTTATCTCGTGAACGCCATCATACGCCCGCATGTATTTTATCAAAGCCCCTGTTTTCCTGTCGCTCCAAAGTTTCAAGTCTTTTTTCTCTTTGTTATTTTTGATGACACTGTTCGCGGCATCCAAGATGATTTGGGTACTGCGATAATTCTGCTCCAATTTTATGACTGTCGCTCCTTTAAAATCCTTCTCAAAGTTTAATATATTGCGATAGTCTGCCTGGCGAAAGCTGTATATCGACTGGTTCATGTCGCCGACGACGAATATGTTTTCATCTCTACTGCCGAGCAATCTCGTAAATTTGTATTGAACGGGATTTGTATCTTGATATTCGTCTACTAAAATGTAAAGATAATGGTCTTGATAATGCGCTAAAACATCCCTATTTTCTTGAAATAAACGAACAGGTTTTAAAAGTAAATCATCGAAATCGACAGCATTACTCCTCTTTAAAGTATCCTCATATTCCTTATATACTTCGACCACTATCTTGTCGATGGGCGTATTCATCGTCTTCTTTATCTCGTCGAAAGTAACCATCTCATTTTTTAAAAAGCTGATTTTACTCCTAATATAGTTAGGACTAAATTTCTTAGAGTCGATGTTTTTCTCTTTCAATATTTTCTTGACTATACTCGCTTGGTCGTCCGAATCTAAAATCGTAAAATTATGTGTAAGGCCAACTGCTTCTGGGTTTTCTCTTATAATTTTAAGACCGAACGAGTGAAACGTACCAATAAATGCTCGCGTTGGTCCTATCATGCCATAAAGCCTTTCCTTCATCTCTTTAGCCGCTTTATTTGTAAAAGTAATCGCTAAAATGTTGTAATCTGGCACCCCCGATTCCATTAAATACGCAATCCTGCTCGTTAATACCTTCGTTTTACCAGAACCTGCACCTGCCATGACGAGGCATGGACCATCCATATGTTTGACTGCGGTGAGTTGCATATCATTTAAAGTTTCTAAGTATTTCATAATTCACCACTTTCTCTATACAAAATTATAACAAATATTCTTTTACTTTTAAAACCTTTTTCTCTAAAAATTCAAGAAATCCAATTTCATTGACTTTTATATAGCCCATAAAGTATAATACATGCACAGGAAGTGAAAAGAAATGGACGATATACGCAATATAAAAATGTTAGAAGTAATTTCAAATTTTATGGCTAAAGATGGCTCCAAAATAGTAAAATATGCTTGGTTAGATAAAGAAGAAGTTTGGCATACATTTGAGGTGATTAAATCTAAACTCTGGGTAAATTTGACATATCCTGGTGCCTTAGTAGAGGCCGCGAAAAAGGAAAAACAACAAGTGGAGAATGCCAAGAGAATTACAGAAGTTCCTAAAGATTTCATAAACGGATTTAAAGTAATTCGCTTCGGAAATGGCGAATACGGCTATATGAAAGAGGACGGCACAGTTGACCATCACAGATTTGATATTGCAGGCAATTTTAACGAATATGGATTTGCTATGGTTGCAAAAAACGGAAAAGTAACTTGGATAAATAGAGAGTTTTGTTTTTTGAGTACTAGATTAGATGAAGACACAGGTCTATATGTACATGAGATGACAGCAAAAGAGATGATTCCATCCCAAAGTTATAATTCTATAGAAGATTTTATGGGAGAAGAATCGCCTATTTCTAGTATCCAATATTATCACGATTGCTGCATGACATATTTCTTCTTGAATACAAGTGGAGAAATACAAAAGTTCTTCTCTTATAGAAATCCAAAAGAACCAAAGTGTTCACTGAGGGATTATCGAACGATGTTTTCAAAAAA
Source organism: uncultured Muribaculaceae bacterium (assembly GCA_964560995.1). Taxonomy (GTDB): domain Bacteria; phylum Bacillota_I; class Bacilli_A; order RF39; family UBA660; genus RUG11867. Next base: position 2,629 of record CAZLNI010000052.1, on the reverse strand, counting down.
ACCAACATTCGATAAGCACGGTGTAGCTCTAGTAGATAACATTGTCCTCTTTGCCAACGGTCGTTATATCTCGGTATCTTTTCTTATAGATATACTTAAAAATCTGGGATTATTAGACCAAATCGATGAACTTGTCAATAATTACCCTCTAGAAAGCAAACCAATAGATACTAAAGATAGTTACAAAATTAAACCGAAAAAAGATTATGGAACGCAGCAAAATAACTGACGATTTTCTCGTCATTTTTTCTTGTCTTTAAAACCTCCAACTCAAGCATAAGGGGGTGGAAATTTCTCTTCTTTTTTGCTATACTTATGAAAGTAATAATAGAAAGAGGCTAGAAATGGAAAACGAACCAAATAAGAAATTGCATAAGAGAAGTTTTTTTCATAAATGGAAAAGGCAAAGTAAGCCACTTCGTATTGCCCTTTTATTGGTGAGTACTCTATTTTTAACCATCCTCATCTTTTTCACGATATCACTGCTTAAACTCTCTGGCATCGAAACTGGCCTACGCACGGCGGGTCTAATAATACTCTATATCCACCTCGCTATATTGTTAGTCGGAGGAACAGTTCTTCTCTTTACTAAAAGAAAGAAAATGCTGATTGCTCTACTTTGTCTTTCGATGGCCTACTCCCTAATTATGGTCGTAGCGAGTTCCATCATCGATAGGACATACGTCATCATCGATAACGTCCAAAAAAAGTACGTCGATTACACGAGTGTACTGATTAAACTAAAGGATACTATAGACTTTGAACGTATAGGCATCATCAGTGCAAAGGATCATCCAACTGGCTACATCATTCCCCAAGAGATGATAAAAAAATACGACATCAAAGGAGAACTCGTAGAATATGACGACGAGATAAGCATGGTATCGGACCTTTACGATGGTGAAATAGACGCCCTCTTCATTGCGGATAACTATGCCACTATTTACAGCTCATATGAAAAATTTGCTAAAATTCAAGTTGAGACAGAAGTTATTTACTCGCTTACAAAACGCATGGAAAACGTAGATAACATCACCTATTCTACTAAGAACTTGACCGAGCCTTTCACCGTCCTTCTCATGGGAGTCGATTCGACAGGAGAAAACATCCTCTCTAGTTCTTCCTTTAATGGTGACTCGTTGATGATGATTACCTTCAATCCTAAAACCCTAAACGCCACAGTCTTTAGTATCCCACGCGATACCTATGTTCCTATTTCTTGTGCGGGTAATCGAGAGAATAAGATAAACTCTGCTGCCTATGGTGGAGCAACTTGTGTTGTCGACACGATTGAAAACTTGACGGGGATAGATATAGATTACTATGTAAAAGTCAACTTTAATGGAGTTGTCAAAATAGTCGACGATTTAGGAGGTATCGAAGTAGACGTACCGATGGATTTCTGTGAACAAGATTCTCAAAGAAGATTTGGAGAGAACCTCATCTGTCTTAACAAAGGCCCTCAAAAGCTGACCGGTGAACAAGCTCTCGCCTTAGCAAGACACCGTAAAACTTTACCTCTAGGAGATTTCCAAAGGGTACAAAACCAACAACTCGTCGTCGAAGGAATGGTAAAAGAACTCAAAAATATCGCGAGTGTCGACGACTTCTACAAGATTTTAGAGGACGTCGCCAACAATGTCGACACCAACATGTCGACTCCTCAAATGCTCTCTTTATATAACGTAGGCAAAAACGTCTTGCTAGGCGCTTTAAATAAAGATGCGTCACTCTCAATAGAAAAAACCTACCTCACAGGCTATGATTTAACTATGTATATGGAATCTATGCGTTCATACATATATACATTCCAATATTATAGACAGTCTTTAGAAGATATCGTCAATCTCATGAAAGTAAACCTCGAAATAGAAAAACCTACACTTATTAAAACATTCTCTTGGGATTCAAATGTCCCATATGAAAAACACATCACTGGCAAAACGTATTATAACGAGCCCCGTAGAGAACTGATGCCGTACTTTATAGGACAGTCTATAACTGCTGTCGAAGCTTGGGCTAGTGAAAGAAATATCGATTTAACAGTCGATACAGAAGACTCGTCTCGACCTAACAGAGAAGTTCTTACTCAATCTGAGCCGGCAGGCAAACTCGTCGATTCAATCGAAAAACTGCATATAACGATTTCGAATAACACTTCTTCAAGTAATTCAAATGCTAACCAAAATGCTGGTTCTAATCAAAATGGCGACGACCTAATACCTAATTTTACTGGTAAGTCTGTCCAAGAATTTAACCAATGGAAAAACAGTTTAAAAAATATCAACCTCATTACCGAAGTAAACGAATTGACTTTAGAAGACGTCCTCGAACTTGACGACGTCGATTTAAAGCCCGACACTATCTATAAGCAAAGCTCTCCCGCGGGAACCGAATTATCCAAAGTAAGTACTCTTAAAGTATATTACTATAAAGAATCATAGAAAGACATATAATCTTTCTTTTCTTTTGACACTCGAAATGGCAAGTATACGTCAAATATCTAGACTAGTAAGCCTTTTATTTGTTAAAATGATTATGGAATAGGGATACATTATTCTAGTCAATACAAGAATTACGAAGATGACCCTAAAAAGTCATTAAAGAGCATATCTATGAAACTTCTGGT
>CAZLNI010000051.1:0-8509 GCA_964560995.1 uncultured Muribaculaceae bacterium | reverse complement strand
AAGAGGGTTTTTGGCAATTCGGTAGATAAGTTTTTTAAACTTTTCCAAAGATTAGCTGCTCAAAGTGTCGGATTCGATATAACTGCATATCCTTTAGATGTCGATAGTTATATGCATATCGATTTAAAAAGCTATTTGAGTAGTTCGAATGAGGTTTTGAGTGTATTTTACAATGCTTCTTCTATTGATGAAGATATATCTAAAGTGATATAATTTGGTTGGAGTGTGTCTATGATAGTAAAAGAAATAAAAGTTAACGATTATGTTTCTAAATCGAATTTGCCCGTGAGCGATTATGTCATAAATCCATATGTAGGATGTCCACACGGCTGTAAATATTGCTATGCCTCTTTTATGAAACGTTTTACCGGTCATAAAGAAGAGTGGGGCACGTTTGTCGATATTAAAAAGTGCGATAAAATGATAAATATAGAAAAGCTCAAAGGAAAAAACGTATTTTTATCTTCGGTTACGGATTGTTATAATCCTTTGGAGGAGAAATGCTTAATCACTAGAAAAATACTAGAACAATTAGTTCTGAGCGATTGTAACTTATCGATATCGACGAAGTCTAAATTAATTTTAAGGGATGTCGATATCCTTAAAAAATTTAAAAACTTGACGGTCAGTATCTCAATCAATACGGTAGACGAAGAATTTAGAAAGGATATGGATAATGCTTCTTCGATTGAAGAGAGAATGGAAACTTTGCGCATATTGCACGAGGAAGGTATACATGTAATCCTCTTTATGTCGCCGATTTTTCCATATATAACGGATTGGAAGGCTATTATCGAAAAAACGAAGGATTATGTCGACGAGTACTGGTTCGAAAATTTGAATTTACGGGGACAGTATAAACAAGTTATCCTCGGTTATATTGAGAAAAAACATCCCGAATTCTATTTGGAGTATGAAAAAATATATCTCAAAAAAAATCGCAGTTATTGGGAGAAGTTATCTCGCGAGATCGACGAATATTGCCATAAAGAAAAGTTGATTTTCACAAATTTCTTCTATCATGAGGATTTAGTTGCTAAAAAGAAAGAAACAAATAGATAGACTTAGATTATGACATAACAAAAAGGTTTTAAATTGAATTAGAAGCCTTTTATTTTGGTTGAAAGTTGAAAGAATGGTTATTTTCCATAGAAAAGTAAGCGATTTCATAATTATATAGCCCATCTTCAGTTTTGTCCCAAGTGATTATAGAGAACTCTCTAAGAGGAGCCAATGCAGCATAGATATCTTTTTCCAAAGCGCTACTTAAGCGTCCATCAATACCGATTTGAACCCAAGAGATGTTCTTTCCATATTTTAAGTACGAAGCTAAATCTGCTAGGGACAAGTCGTCTTTCAACATAGATATATCTACTTTGTCTTGAATAAAAGGGACTTGTAGGTAAACTCTGTGGTTATTGTCGATGAAAAGCGTCAATGTTTGTGGCTCTTTGTTTTTGGTGTCTCTATAAACGGATAAGATATCGACAATTTCTTTTGGTTGGAACGCCGCTATAGAGCCGTCATCGAGTATGGTATACCAAGAGATAAGTAGATGGCTTTGGAGAAGTCCCTTTATCGTTTCTTTATCAAGTGGATTAAGAATAGCTAAATCAACTTTTGTAGAGATATCTAAATCTTTGTAGATTTGTCCTTTTGAATCGACAAAGAGGTCAATTCTTTCTATAGCAGGTTTCACAATCGAACCGTCAGAGAAAACAGTTATTGGTGGAGTGGATTCTGGTAAAATGTCTTGTTCTTCTAAGGTTACAAAACACACATCTGTAACGACACGTTTAATATAATGTAAGTCGTTGTAGTCTTGCGTAGATATTTTTTGATATTTCGATTTGAATCTAGAAATATTAACTTTTATATAGTAGTTTAAATTTCGGTCAAAATAGAGAGTTAGTGGTTCAAAATAAGGTCTTTTGAAAAGAGTTTCAAAATCTTTTTGAGGTGCATCAGAATCTATAGAGGAAACATCTTCGAGTTGGTCAAGTGAGCTTTCTTCTAAAGAAATCCTACCAGCTTTTAATTGAATGCGAAAAGAATCGGGTTTTTGGAGTGAGACTTTATAAAACGAATCACCTCTTTTCGACAAGAGAGTATAGAATTGTGCAATGCGATTCGGGTCTGCTAATATATCTTGGTATTCTAGAAGAAAGTATGGAGTGCAAAAGCCATCTATTAATAATCTATATATTTTTTGAGGTTCTATAGGGTGGGAGCCACCGTCATATAGTCCGTCATTTGGATATTTTGGATACGAAAGACTAATCTTTTTTTTAATGTTTTTAACTTCAACCATGTTGTTTCAACCCCTTTTTTACAAGTTTCATATATTATATGTGTTTTTTGATAAAAGTCAAGTTCTTACCAAAAGTTGAAGCGAAAAGAAGTATTTGGTATAATTACTGTAAGCTAATGTGAAAAAAACAAAAGATATTAAAGGAGAAATGAGAATATGGCAACATCTATAGAATTTATCGATTATGTCATGGAACAATTAAGTGGCATAGGAGAATTGAGGTATAAAAAAATGTTTGGGGAATACATGGTCTATGTCAATGACAAGCCGATCGTGATAGTTTGTGACGACACGGCTTTTGTAAAGAAGTGGGACTGTATTGTGGATTTAATGAAAAATGCTGAGATTGGTTTTCCTTATGAAAGGGCAAAGGAACATTATGTACTCGATATAGACAATAGGGAACTTTGTTTGAAAGTTGTAAGTGAAATTGAAAAAGTGGCGGTTAAGCCGAAGAAAAGGAAGTAAGTAAAGATGGCATTCGATTATAAGAAAGAATATAAAGAATTTTATATGCCGAAGGATAAACCCCAAATAATAGATATTCCTCATATGAACTATATAGCAGTTAGGGGCAAAGGGAATCCCAACGATTCAGATGGCGAATATAAAAAGTCGATTGAGCTTTTATACAGTATCGCGTTTACTATTAAGATGAGTTATAAGGGAGAGTACAAAATAGACGGTTATTTTGCCTATGTCGTTCCTCCTTTAGAGGGTTTTTGGTGGCAAGAAGGAATAGAGGATGGTATAGATTATTCTAGAAAAAAAGATTTAAATTTTATTTCGGTGATTAGATTACCCGATTTTGTCAAAAAAAGCGACTTCGATTGGGCTATCGAAGAGGCAACTAAAAAGAAATGTAAGGATTTTTCGAAGGTGGAATTTTTGAGCCTAGATGAAGGATTATGTGTACAAGTTATGCATAAAGGTCCTTATGACGATGAACCTTCTACAATCGAAAAGATGCACGAGTTTATGGAACAAAGTGGGTATGAGCTCGATTTAAACGAAGAACGATTACATCACGAAATCTATTTAAGTGACCCAAGAAGAGTCGAAGCAGAAAATTTAAAGACGGTTATTAGACATCCAATCAAGAAAAACCATCTAGATAATTAAGGCGTTTTATTGAAATAAAAACTATTCATATGTTATACTTAAAGGGAGGAAATAGGAGGTCAATATGAGAAATGTAGGAACTGTCGTACGTGGTATTCGTACACCAATAATAAAAGAAGGGGATAATTTAGCGGACATAGTTGTCGATTCTTTGCTTGCCGCTAGCGAATCGGAAGGTTTTTCTTTCAAGGACCGCGATGTCGTCGCCATAACGGAAGCGGTCGTCGGCATAAGTGAAGGTAATTATGTGACAGTCGACGACGTAGCGAAGGATATAAAGGCTAAATTTCCATCAGGTAACATCGGAGTAGTATTTCCAATTTTAAGCCGAAACAGATTTTCGATGATTTTAAAAGGGATTGCTCGTGGCATGGATAAGATTACGATTCTTCTGAGTTTCCCAAGCGACGAAGTGGGAAATGGAATATTGGATGAAGATTCATTAGATAAAAGCCAATATGATTTAGGTAGCGTCATAAGTGAAAAAGAATATGAAGATGTGTTTGGAGATTTCATCCATCCTTTTACGGGAATCAACATGGTCGATTTTTATAGGGATTTAGTAAAAAGCGAAAACTGCGAAGTCGATTTCGTCTTTGCGAACGACGCGAGGGCAATTTTGGATTATAATAAAGATGTCCTATCTTGTGATATCCACACGAGAGAAAAGACGAAGAAGATTCTTTTGGAGGCAGGCGCAAACAGTGTCTATGGACTATTCGAAGTGATGAGTGAGCCAGTCGACGGGAGTGGATTTAATCCTAAATATGGACTATTAGGCTCTAATAAATCGACTGAAGAAAGATTAAAGTTGTTTCCTAAAACAGGAGACAAGCTCGTCTTAGATATCCAAGAAAAACTGAGAGAGAAAACGGGAAAGACAATCGAAGTCATGGTCTACGGCGATGGCGCGTTTAAAGACCCCGTTGGTCACATTTGGGAACTTGCCGACCCAGTCGTCAGCCCAGCTTATACGAACGGACTAGAAGGAACTCCTAACGAAATTAAATTAAAATATATTTCGGACAATAAGTTTGCCGATTTAAGAGGAGACGAACTCAAAGCTGCTGTCAAGGAAGAGATTAGAAAGAAAGATGCCAATTTAAAGGGAAATATGGCTTCACAGGGTACTACTCCTCGTAGATTAACTGATTTAATCGGTTCTCTATGCGACTTGACTAGTGGAAGTGGCGATAAAGGGACACCTGTCGTCTTCATCCAAGGCTACTTCGATAATTTAGCTGATGAATAGAATTGATTATTTTAGGGAGGTTTTATGATGGAAAATAGCGAAATACTTTTTAAAAAAGCTACAGTTCTCATCGTATCTGAAAGTTACGAAGAAGCTAGACTGTTAGCTAAAAGAGGTTTTAAAAGAGTTGACTATTTTAAGTCTGAGATATGTGCGTGGGAATATTTTAGGAGACAAAAAAGAAGATTAGAAAGCTATGACTTAGTCATAGTGGGCTCACTTGTGACAAATAACTATGGATATACTAGACTTTTCGAGTTTAGCAGACGCATCGATGGACTATTCTCTCAAGGGAAAATTCGTTCGTATATTCATTGGAATTCAATATCTAAAAGTTGGACTGCAGATAATGAAGCTGATAGGGTTACTACTGTCGCTTTTGAACATGCACTCAACTATATAATTAGTTCATTAAAATCAGATAAAAGATTTATATATAAGCTTGAAACTCGTTATCGACCATATTTTGCGATTAATGAAGGTCATCGACTAGTAGGTACTACTGTGGAACAAAGCAAGTTAAAAATTCTCTTCTGTCATTCTGGCAATTTAAAAAGTTCGGTTAGTAAGATTTGTAAAATATTAGGGCTCGACGTTACTTTTATTAGAGAAGATGCAAGAAGTAATGAGCTTATACTTCCTCATCTAGGTGATTACGATATCATCATCGGAAGTGAGCAGTACTCGTCGTTTTTAAACGATGCACTTATAGAAAGTCAAGCACAGTGCTCTAGAACTGGTAGAGGATTATCTCTTATCATCACTTATGAAAACAGCGTATGTTGGAGCGTATTAGAAAAAGAAATCGAATATAGTTTGGGTAGAGCAGATGTCAGTCTTAAGAGCATGAGAAGTGGCGCAGTAGATCCTCAGTCTTTAGAAATGAAAAAGACAGATTTTAGAGTTCCAGTTATTACGTATAGAGATTCATCTCTTGAGGAAAGATACAAAGAATACGAAGAAAAAGTTGTTCGAATTATTTTAAATGTGTCTGTACACCTTTATTCTCATGAATTAATAATGTTATATGGAACTAGACTAATCGGCGAAGATGCAGCTCGCAATGCCAATTATTACGATCGATCTTATGAACGGACTCTTAGGGATATGCAAGCGGATATTTCGAAAAGAGAAGAGCCTTTAAATGCCGTCAAAGATATCGAAAAAATGGTTAAAGCTTATTGTGAACATCAGCAAAAAAGCGCTGTTTTAGATAGACAGCGGGATATTCGAATAAGCGAAAGTCTAGAAGGTTATAGAGTCGATATTTTAGATAAAGGAAGGTTTACGAAATATTCTTTAATATTAAGTAAAAATCCACCTAATTCCTATAGAATTGTCGCGCTTAGAGTGGCAGATATGAAAAAACATCGTCTTGGTGAAGAAAAATATTTATTAATTTCTTTGGGACTAAGTGCTAATTTGCAAACGATAGTAGAGCGCACAAGCGAGAACGATATCGCTGTCATAAAAACAATTCGACGCATGTTAGAAGAAAGAATAATGCCTGTTATATCAAGTGGCGAAGAAAATCTCAATACAATCGGAGAAATTGGTCTTCTAAAGCCAACTATACCTAAAAAATCTTTCCATGAAGAACAGATGGTTATGAGACCAAAGAGAGGATAGAAATATGGATTATTTAAACGAAATAAATGTACTTGTCATTTCAGAAAGAGAAGAAGATAAGGTTTGTTTAGAACATTATGGATTTAAAAATGTGGATTATTTTAAGTCTGATGTTTTGGCGGGTGAATATTTTAAAGCTCATATGAGCGAGTTAGAAAAATATGATGTCTTAGTACTTGGAGATACGGTTTCTTTAATGCACGACCCTTTAAATGATAAGAGGAATAAATTCCTCAATTTGTCGAATAAGAGGCGTGTCGTGGTTAGGTTGAGATATCGCGACGACGACTTAAACAAATTTCATATGCGTATAAATCGCTATGATAATTGGCAATCTTATGTAGTCGAGACAGACGATTATTATCGCGTTTGTTCGGAAATATATAAGGCAACATATAGAAACGGTGTTATAGAAGAAATTGATAAAAGAAAAGAAGGAGAGCATAGTAGATTAAATGTACAATATTTTACTCCTCTTCTTAAAATGCCGACTAAACGAAGCGAAGTAAAAGTTCTTATATGTTCTTATTATGACGATTTAAAAACTTTAAAAAAAATAACCGTGGGTTGGGGACTCGATGTTACATTTGTTAAAAGCGATAATTTTTCTTTCGACAAAGTATCTAAACATTTAGGCGATTTCGATATAATAATAGGAACATATGTCTTTGATCATGCACTATTATCTTCAAGTATAGAGTCTTCAGAACAATGCCGCAAGACAGGACGGAGATTGACATTATTAAATTGCTTTAAGAGAAATTTTTATTTAAGAGATTATGATATAGAGCCATTGGCTAGCCTAGAACTTGGAATAAATAATATAGAAGCTTATACTTCTAGAGGTGGACTTCTCTATTTGGATAGACCATACGCGAAGGAGCGTTTTCCTTATTGTTTTGAGGTTCCTATCGTCAAAAGAGTAGATGCCGAGTTTAGTGATAACTATAGGGAAGAGAACGTAGGACTTTTGAAAGCTTATTTGGAGGGCTCGTTTTTAATGTATGATGAGGCTTTAAAAGAACTCGGTTACGAAGGTTTATCCGATATAGATAGAGATTGCTTTGATAGGACTAAAGAGCATACTAAAAGAGAAGTAGAAGATTCGGTCGATGCCGAACTTAAAACGATTAGACAAATGCAGGCAATCGAAGAGTACGCAAAAAAATATTTAGAACTAAGACAGAATGGCAGAACGTTTGATACTCCTAATGGTTTATCGTTAAATGAAAACGATAAGACTCTAAGAGTGCAGACATCGTATAAAGGTAGAGTACTCACTTCGATCACCTTTTTAAAGGAGAGTATTACCGAAGACGCTAATATTTTCGTTTTTAATTTGCAAGTTTCTAACAAAAAAGGACGGTTAGAAAAGCCAACTCTATTAGGAGTCGCACCTTATAGGTTAAAACAATTTATAAAGGCACGTGAACCAAAGGAGGACGAACTAATAGCTATTGAATCCGTTTATAAAAAAATCATCACAACTCTAAAACCGATAGTCGATAAGGCTATAGGAGGTGAGAAGAGGTTTTCTATGCAACCTCACGAATAAACTTCATATTTTGAAGTTTTTTTGTTAATTCATCTACTGAAACATTTTCATCACTTGCGCAAAATGTTTCACTGATACTGAAAGATTTGATTGACTTGAACAAAATGTTTCAGTATAATTTGTATAGAAGGAGTTGATATTATGATTTATAGGGAGCATTATATTAAGCCTATTCGAGAATTTTATGATTCCGATTTAATAAAAATTATAACTGGCATAAGGAGATCTGGAAAATCAATTATTCTCGAGCAAATACGCGAAGAGATAGGAAAGAATACGAATAATATCATTTATCTAAATTTCGAAGATAAAAGTGTCGAAAAAAAAATAGAGACTACAGACGATTTAATAAGTTTTGTTGAAAAGAATAGGAAAAAGGGAAAGTGTTATATATTTTTAGATGAAGTCCAATTATTACAAGATTGGCAAATAGCCTGCAAGACATTACGTTTACACGATAATTCCCTTTTTATCACGGGGTCTAATTCTAAATTATTGTCGAGAGAATTTACCAAAGACTTGAGTGGAAGATACGTCTCTTTTCGCGTTAAACCATTCGTCTATAAAGAGGCCTGCGAGTATGCTCTAGAACTTGGAAAGACTTTAAGCATCACCGACTATCTCGTCTGGGGAGGTTTTC
>CAZLNI010000050.1:0-8612 GCA_964560995.1 uncultured Muribaculaceae bacterium | reverse complement strand
TTTTCGACGACGGCGATGTCGATTATATCGAGCTTTTCACTATTTTCTATATTGGAAAATGCCAGGTTGAAAAAAGTTCCAAGGATAATTGGGAAAGCGAAGGTCCAGAATATCATCATCTTATTGCGAAACATCACGCGAAGGGAATATTTAAAATTATGCCAAAACATCAGTCCCTCAATTCCTTTCCCGTCAACTCTAAAAATACGTCATTTAACGTTGGGCGTTCAGAGAAAATGCGCGTATAGTGCATCTTTTTTGAGTGTAAATAGTCTAATAGTTCGTCGAGGTTATTTTTGCCCCTTTTATATGTAATGTATAGTATGCCTTTTTGATAAGTTACTTTTTCTACTGTCTTAAATTTTGAGATTTCTTCTATATGTTTTTCTTTTAAATCTGCGCATTCAACTGTTACTTTTTCTTCTATGCTCGCCAAAGTCTTTAATTCATCTGGCGTTCCAGAGGCAATGATGTGGCCTTTGTCCAAAATGATGACGCGATCGCATAACAACTCGACTTCTTCCATATAATGCGTGGTGTAGATTATGCTCGCTCCTTCGTTTCGAAGGGTTTTTATTCCATCTAAGATGTTATTGCGGCTTTGAGGGTCGACGGCGACAGTCGGTTCATCTAAGAATATGAGCTTCGGTTTGTGAGCTACCCCGCAGGCGATGTTTAGTCTTCTTAAAAGCCCTCCAGAAAGTTGACGTGGGTAAAACTTCGTAAATTCCTCTAATCCGACGAGTTTAATCGCGTCTTTAATATATTTTTGTCTTTCTTTCTTATCACTAATGTAAAGGCCACAAAAATAGTCGATGTTTTCGTAAACGGTCAGTTCATCGAAGACGGCAACATCTTGAAAGACGACGCCGATTTGTCTTTTAATCTCGTAAGCATCGGGGTGCATCTCTTTACCAAAAATGGTGATTTTACCTTTTTGATAATTTAAAAGCGATAGAAGGCAATTGATCGTCGTCGACTTTCCCGAACCGTTTGGCCCGAGAAGTCCCAGTATCTCTCCTTCTTGAAGATTAAAGCTCAAATCATCTACAGCATTTAAATCTTTATATTGTTTGGTTAAATTTTTGACTTCTATGATATTTTTCATCTATTTTTTCCTCCTTGTTTAAAACCTATCATCATTTCTCTTACGGTGCTTTCTAATAAATCGGATATTTCTTCGTCACTTAGGGTAATCGTTTCCGTGGCAATTAGACAGGCTATGCCGTGGGTAAATATCCAAACGCGTATATGAAACTCTTTTTGTTTCTCATATGTAAATCCCGTAAGAAGTTGGCCAGATGCGATTATCTCTTCACCCATGCCGTCCGCCATGATAAAGGCATCTGCTTTCATATTACTGTTTTTCATAAAAATTGCTTTAAAAAACTCTGGATAATCTCTTGCAAATTTTATATAGCCTAATCCTTGTTTTTTATAACGTTTTTTATCGTTTGGCGATGTCTTCATGTATTCTCGATATTTTTCATATATGCGAGCAAAAATAGCCTCTTTTAGTTCTTCCATGTTTGCAAAGTTATGAAATATCGGCTGGACTGAAGAACCCAATTCTTTTGCGAGTCGACGGGCATTAATCGCTTTTAGACCCTCTTTTTGAGCGATTTCATATCCCGTTTTGATTAACAGTTCTTTACTATACTTTTTTGTCGGTGGCATGCATATCTCCTTTTATATAACACATGTTATATATCTAATGTAATTATAACGGTATTCGATAAAAAAAGCAACGCATACACGTCACTTTGAATTATCTTTTAGGTATTCTCGCCGTCGGATAGATTCTATTTAGGTACTCATCTGGATAATGGCGATCCAAAAATTCTTCTATCGAGTTTTGGGGAATTAACCCTTCTCTTCTTTGGGCGTGTCTTAAGCAGGCGACAGTGCTGATAGTACAATCAAACAGTAATATACCGCTTAAAACAATTATCAATATATAATGATTATTTTTTTCTATATATGCTTCAAGTTTTTTTAACTGTGGAAGAAATAGATAATAGAAAAGAACTCCTGTTATGCCCCAAAAGCAGGCGTGAAATAAACTAGTCCGACCATTTAAATTGAATTTTAAATAGACATAGTTCCATGAGACGGTTCCAAAAATCTTCTCTTGCATGTATGATAGAAAGTACTCGACACAGCCTCCTAAAATAAAGCCTATGAAAAAGACGATTAAAATATTTAACAATTTATTATGTTTTTTAGGAATGTCTTTATATATATAATAATAAACTAAAGCTCCGATTCCGTAAACGGGAATCAGCGGTTCATAAATCAGCCCCTGCTTCAATCGGTTATAGCCCTGTACGAGTTCTAAAATATTCTCGTGAAGAAAACCGATAAAACTTCCTATTATAAAAATTAATAAAATAGTTGCATACTTATTAAAAATTCCCTTTTTCATTTTACTACACTTAATCTTTTACAGATTTTTACCCCTACTTATTCTATGTTTTTTAACAGTTGCTCGTCTCTTTTTTGTTTATCTCGTTGATGTTATTCAATATGAATTCTTGTGCATCTTTGGTAAAAAGAATTATCTTTTTCGGTTGCTTAGTCTTGGAATCCGTATATACGTGGTCTCTTATACCGAGTAAGCGAGACTTTCTGTTTAAATCATATATCGTTTTATTTATAGGCATCAGTTCTTTATGGCGGTCTAATAATCCATTTTTGACAAGCCAATTGTTTAAGGTCGTCGTACTAAACCTTTCCATCTTGTCGATATCTATTTCTCTATTTATTCGTCTTACAAAGACCAACGGTTTAACTGGTTTATTGGAAATATATACCTTTCTTTTGGCTTCTTCATCGAGATTAAATGGCATTTTTGGACGAGTAAGTTCGCATCCTTCATTGGAAGGAAGTTCAACCAATCCATTGTTGGTCATTATTTCGTTTATAATTTCATTTACAAATTGAAAATAGTTTTTCATTCTTATGGTGTGTATTATGTCGTGATTGCTAATCTTTAACCCACTGTTAGGCTCGATTCCGTTTAGCAATTGTTCAGAATAGTACTTAGCTCTTTCGAGCATTCTAGTTTTATCCATTTAGAAGCACCCCTTTTTTATGGGCATAGGATACCATATTTTGACAAATTTTGCAAATTATATAGTTTGTTATTAATTATTGAGCTTAGGAAACAGTCTAGCCGCGTTTTCGTTTAACGTTTTCATCATTAAAACTTTATCTGTTTTTCTCAATTCGCATATTTTATTAAAGGTTAGCTTTCCACTTTGGCTAGGGTTATCAGTTAAGAATGGATAGTCTGTTTCGATAATTAGCTTATCAATTGGAATAGTTCTTACTACTTCGAGAGACTTTTTAGCATTCGGTTTTGTTATATTTGCACCGACAGATATGTAGCCCCCTAATTCTAATATTTCGGCTAGAAGCTCTAAATCCGGCTGAAAATAATGAAATATGAATCCATAAACAGGTCTATATCTTTTTATTATTTCAAGACATATCTTATTTGCATATATTCCTGCGCCTTTAGTGGTGTTAGCATGGATAATCAAGGGCAGGTTTAACCTGTTTGCAAGAGCAATGCTCTCTAAAAACTTCTTTATTTGGATTGTAATATCGCCACTTGTATCTATACCAGTTTCGCCTATAGCTACGATTTTACTATTATCGCATCCATAATAGAGTTTTTCGAGTCTTTCAACTTGTCCTTCATATAGAGGATGAACTCCTAAAGTGGAATAAAATTTTGGGTTACTTTGGCTTATTATTAGAGATTCGCGACTAGTGTCATTATCTAATCCGACATTGATTATCTTTGCGACATCGGCATTGTTATTTGCTATCCCTATTCTACTCTCTAAATCATCTAAAGTTTTGCTGTTATAATGGGCATGCGTGTCTATTAAACTTATTGTGCTCATAATCGACTTCTCCTTACATTGTTATAAATTCATATGGATAAGAAATTTTTTGAAAAAATTTGAGCATATCGGTGACACTGATAAATACAGTTGCATCGTTTTCGTTTGGATGAAAAGTGATAATCTTCTCCTTTTTTAGCTCTTCGTCTATGTAAATTTTTATATCTCTTTCTTCATTATTTAGAAGACCAAAGGGTGAGACTACACCGAATTCCAGATTCATTTTTTCTTTAAGAGATTCTTCGCTTCCGAAACGCAAGCCTTTAACGCCGATTTTTTCTCCTAGTGCTTTGATGTCTAACTTTTTCGAGTCATCTAAAATAAACAAGAAGAATTCTCTTTTTTTCTTATCTGATAAAAACATAGTCTTAGAACGAACTCCTTCTTTACCTTCGATATATTTATCGGCAAGTTCTGTCGTTACCGCTGGTGGATGGTCGACGACTTCATAAGCTATGTCCATTTTTTTAAGTGTTTCATATACTTTCTCTTTCATATATTAACCTTTCTAATATCAATATTCTTCCAATATTTCAAAATATTGGACAATAAACAATTCTTCGTCTGATTTATCCTCTATTGGACAACTATCTTTAAACTCTTTATAAGGGACTACTTTTTCTTTTTTGACGTCTAGGAACAATTTAAAATTATCTTCTTCATCTACCACGAGAATTTTAAAGTCGCCATCATACGTTTTTTCATCTAAGCCGCGTTCTTCATACCACTCTCTTACTATAAAATCTCTTTCCCTTTTTTTAAATTTAGCGATAGTCGTTTCGGGGAAAGTTCTAATATGGGCATCGAAATATTTCTTTTGTCTATCATTTTCGTAGCGGTTCATATCCGTGTCAGAATATTCAGTAGATGTCAAATCTTTTAAACCGATAAAGAGCAAATATTTTTTTACTCTTCTTAAGAAGCACAATTCCTGTTCACTATAGAACTTTTTATCCTCTTCTTTTATGTTAAATGTTTCGGGAAAATCGTAAAGACTTTGGATGACTCCTTCAAAAGAATGGGCGTGATCGTCGCCAAAGGTGATGACTCGCTTCGTTTCTCCCGATTTCGAGTTGGCGAAAGTGAAATAATTCGATTCAAAAGGATAATAAAACCCTACTCCACAAATATTACTCAAAGATTCCGACAGATTTTTTTCTACTTGTAATCTCCTATCGAATGTATCGTCATCGCTCATAAAAGGTTTATGAAAGGACCTAATATCTGGGTCGTAAAAGACATATTCTAGAGTTTCGTGCTTCTCATCCCAAAAAGGCACAGGTAGGTTGCACTTATCGAATTTACCATATCTTTTTTGCATTTTTTGTTTTTCGCCCATAGTAAGCCTCCTCTTCTAATTCACATTATACTATATAAAAAGTGTTCTTTCAAATTGCTCATTGACTATATATATGCCGTGATGATAGAATATGTCTCGAAAGAGATGAAAACTGTGGAAAAAACGACAATTAAGAATATAATCGGTTGGTTAGATAGACAGATTGCTAATAATAAAACGGCATTGAGGGAAGCGCGTTTAAGACGAGAAATTACAAAGAACTTTAACGTAGAAAATAGAATGGGAAGCTTATTGAATTATGCTGTAATACCTTATTTCTTATTAGTAGTTTCAGGCGAGATAACTGCAACACCACTTGAAGCGCCTGCATTTCTAATGTATTTTGGAATATCTTGTTGTGTAGGATTTGCCTTACAAAAGACTGATGATAAATACAATAGAATAAAATTAAGTAGTTTCAGTGATGCCGAAACAGAAGAGGAAATTACCAAAGAAGGAATAAAGCGAACCGTCGAATATGATAAAATCTATAGTAAAATATTGGCTTTACAGCAGATAAAGGATGTCTTATCTAAAGAGGCTAAACTTGAGGCTATAGGAGAAGTTTCTAACTTAGAGTCCAATAATGAACTCGAGAATAAAGTTAAGAAAATTAGACAAAAAACCGAGGAAAAAGGCAAAACTATCGATAAATTGATTACAGAGTCTATTTTGGCAAAAAGTTTTAGTGGCAAGAAAGGTTTATGGTCAAGAATTGGCAAAATTGTATATAAATTTACTTTAGGTGTTGCGGGGTTATCGGTTTTCTACCTTCCTGCCATGTCGATAAATCCTGGCTTGATTCCAGTAGCTTTACCGATGTGTATAGTAAATGCTTTACTTTATTTCAAACGAATATTAAAAGAAGGAGACGACCAAATAAAGGCATATGAAGAATTGACAAGATATGAAGCTTTAGATGACGCAGGACTTAGCGAAGAAGAAGTACAAGAATCATTGCAAAGCACTATAAGAGAAATCGTCGACTTGTATTTACTTTTGGATAGAACACATGAACAATTAGAGAAAAAATACGATGAAGACGCAGCAGAGCCATCTTTAGTTATGGGAGTCGAACCAGTATATGAGCACGAGCCTACGCGTGTAGGTCCAACTTTAGGCGAAGATATAAAAAGACACACCATTTTGCCAGTCGATAAAAGTGAACAACGATAATGAAGACAGACTTAATGACAATTCCATTTGTAGGGAAAAATACGAAAGAAGACCTCGTCAATATAGGTATAACTTGCGTTGAAGATTTAGTTGGAAAAAAGCCGGATGATTTATATTTAAAAGATTGTCAATATAAGAAGCGCCTCGAAGATAGATGTCAATTGTACGTTTTTCGAATGTGCGTATATTATGCCGAGAATAGTGAACACGACAGCGAAAAGCTAAAGTGGTGGTATTGGAAAGATAGGAAATATATAAATAAAAAATAACCGCGTTTTAATGACACGGTTTTTAGTTTTCTTCAGTTTGTTTATGAGAGCTCGAATAGTTGCTTCTTTGTATGTCTTGGTAGACGGCGTTGTTTTTCATGAGTTCGCGATGAGTACCCTCGCCAACGATGCGGCCTTGTTTTAAGACGACGATTTTATCGGCGATTTTCATCACATCTTTTTTATGAGTGACGATGATGATGGTGTGATCGACTTTTAAATTTTCAAATATTTCTTTGATTCTCTCAACTAGTGCTGGGTCTAATGAACTAGTTACTTCGTCGAAGATAAGTATTTCCGATTTCGATAAAAGAGTACGTGCGATGGCGAGTAGTTGTCTTTGACCTCCACTAAAATTAGTGGCGTTTTCAGATAAAACTGTATTATATCCGCGAGGTAGGCTCTCGATATAGTCGTGTATCCCTACTCTTTTACACGCCTCGATTTGATTAGCGATATTAGAATCGACTAAACTTAGGTTTTTGCGTATGCTCATGTTGAAGATAAAAGGCGATTGGTTAACTCCTACTATGTTAGTCGAGTAGATATCTTTGGAATAAGAATAGATGTTCTCGCCGTCGATAGTTATTAGACCAGAGTCGGCTTTGTATTTTCTTAAAAGAAGATTCATTATAGTCGTCTTGCCAGAGCCACTGTGCCCGACGAGAGCTGTAATCTGGTTCGGTTCGGCTGTAAAGCTTATATTGTCGATAAAACCTCTGTTCTTAGCTTTATATTTAAAGCTTACGTGTTTGAACTCGACTAGGCCGACGATGTCGTCTTTATCATAATCGCCGAGTGCTATTTGGTCTTTACTCGAATAATTTAAAACTTCATTTATTCTATCGATCGATATAGACCACTCGCGTATTTGGCGCGAATAGTTCATCACTTCTTTGGTGTTGCTCATAATGTCCGTAAAATAATTTATTAAAATGATGAGGACGTTTATCTCGAATTTTCCGATTAAGACGAAATAGGCAAGTATGCTATAGAGCATGATTTTTCCCATGTGAGAAATAAAGGGTAAAAGTGCACTTTTTATGTTGTAGTACTTTCTTTTTAACATGTACTCGTGAGACCATTTATTCGATATGATATAAAAGTTAGTCTTTATTTTATCGAAGATATTGAATACTTTAATCTCCCCTAACCCATTTAAGATTTGTGAAAGGTTGTCCGTAAGTTTATCGCGATATTTCTGTTGACCACGCAGGTATTTGGTGCTCATCACGTTGCAATAGTTATACACCTTAATATTTAAGAATTCGAGAACTAGGACGAGGATACCAATATATATGTTCGTCCTTATAAATATGATTATCAAAAAGATTAACTTTACGAAGACGACGATTATCTCACATATATTGTCGACCATCTCGGCGAGGTTGGATATGTCGGAGTTAACGGTATTTAATATTTTACCTTTTGACAATTTATTTGAAAAGTCTGTGTCGTAAGTGAACACTTTATCGATGATTTTCTCGCGAAGGTTTTGGTAGCAATATTGAAAATTGTGAGAATATGCTATATAGTTTACGTACCACATGAGATTATAGGCGATATAGGAGACGGCTAAAAGTCCTATGTTTAAGTAAGTTTTAAATATATCACCATTGGTGAGCTCGAAGATGATGTTGGACGCAAAGACAGTCTTTAAAAGGCTGGCTATATGGGCAGTGATGGAACCGAAAAAAAGGAGGAATATCCACTTCTTACTTCCCTTGACGAGTTTAAAATAATCTCTAATGATTCTAAAGTTATCTCGTATCATCGCATACCACCTAGACTTCTTATGGATTTTCTATATTGATATAATTATAAAGGATTTCTTAAAAAAAATCTATGGCCTATTTATGAGAATTATTTCCTTTGCAGAGAAAAAGGTGATTTTTCCATCAGCTTAGGAATAAA
>CAZLNI010000049.1:0-8708 GCA_964560995.1 uncultured Muribaculaceae bacterium | reverse complement strand
TAAGTTTAAGCAATTTGACACAGATACAAATAGTCAAATATCTTTTAGATAACGAAGGAGTTGAAGTCTACCAGAAAGACTTTGAAAATAGCCTTCATATAAGGAAGTCTACTATATCTGGAATTCTAGATACGATGGAAAAGAATAAAATTATAGTGCGTCTTTCATCACAAAAAGATGGGCGAGGAAAGATTATTCGTTTGACAGATGAGTTCCAATTACAGAAAAAAGAGATGATTAAAGAATTAGTTAAAATAGACGAAAAGATAGTAAAGGGAATAAGTGATGAAGATTTAGAAATCTTTTATAAGGTTTTAGATAAGATGAAAGATAATATTAATAAAGGAAGGTGATTTAAATGATTAAAATGTTTAAGAATTTAACTAAAAAAGAAATATTGTTCTTTATAATAAGTATATTTTTCATAGTGGTTCAAGTCTTTGCCGATTTGAAAATACCAGATTATATGCAAGAGATTACTGTTTTAGTTCAAACAGAAGGTAATGCGATAAGCGATATCTTAGTACAAGGTGGTTATATGCTCGGTTGTGCTCTAATAAGTTTAGCGTCAGCTGTCGCGGTAGGTTACTTGGCGTCCTACATAGGTACGAGTTTCGAGAGGCACTTGAGAAGTAAAGTGTTCAATAAAGTAGCAGATTTTGGAATGGAAGAAATAAAAAATTTTTCGACGAGCAGCTTGATTACGAGAAGTACAAACGATATAACCCAAGTTAAAATGTTCGTCGTACTAGCTATACAGATGCTCATTAAAGCTCCAATAATGGCTGCTGTTGCGATAGGAAAAATTGCTAATAAAGGTTGGGAGTTTTCGTTAATTACATTAATAGGAGTTTTAATCGTACTCGTCATGGTAGTAGCATTAATCCTGTTAGTCTTGCCACGTTTTAAAGTCGTTCAAAAGCTCATGGATAAGATAAACGGAATAACGAGAGAAAATTTGACAGGAATAAGAGTTGTTCGCGCCTATAATGCCGAAGACTTTCAACAAGACAAGTTCGAAAAAGTTAATACGGAGTTATTTAAGATTCAACAGTTTAACCAAAAGACGATGGCATTTATGAGCCCGGTAATGAGTACCGTGATGTCGGGATTATCGTTGTCGATATATTGGGTGGGAGCTTATTTGATAAACGAAGCACAGTTAATCGATAAGATGACTATTTTTGGAAACATGGTTACTTTTTCATCTTATGCAGTTCAAGTTATAATGTCGTTTGTAATGCTCGTCATGTTGTTTATTATCTATCCTCGTGCTAGCGTTTCAGCACGAAGAATTAACGAAGTACTCGATACCGAGCCAAAGATGAAAGATGGCACAATAGATAGAGATACTAACGATATTAGGGGAGAAGTAGAATTTAAAAACGTCTCGTTTAAATATCCAGACGCGGAAGAATATATATTAAAGGATATCTCTTTCAAAGCTAACAAAGGTGAGACAGTCGCATTTATAGGATCAACTGGTTCTGGTAAATCGACGCTTATCAATTTGATTCCTAGATTTTATGATGCGACTAAGGGGCAAGTTATAATCGACGGAGTAGATGTCAAGGAAATGAAACGAGAGTTTTTAAACGATAAATTGGGCTATATTTCTCAGAAAGCTGTCATGTTTAAGGGAACTGTCAAGAGCAATATTACTTTAGGAAAAAAGGGCAATGGAAAGCCGGACGATAAAAAAGTACATGATGCTATAAGAGTGGCTCAAGCAAGTGAGTTTGTCGACTGTATGGAAGAGGGAATAAACTCTCCTATAGCGCAAGGCGGGACGAACGTTTCTGGTGGTCAAAAACAACGCCTATCTATCGCGCGAGCTATTGCTCGTGACCCAGAGATTTATATATTTGACGATTCATTTTCTGCTCTCGACTATAAAACCGATTTTGCTCTACGCGAAGATTTGAGAAAGTATACGAAAGATGCGACAGTATTAATCGTCGCTCAAAGAATAGGTACTATTAAAGATGCCGATAAGATAGTCGTTCTCGATCAAGGAGAATGTGTAGGAATCGGCACTCATAGAGAGTTGTTAAATAATTGTGAAGTATATCGCGAGATAGCAAGTTCGCAGTTATCAAAGGAGGAGTTAGAAAATGCATAATCATGGACCAAATAGAAACGCCTCTTTAAAAGCTAAGAACTTTAGAGGTTCGATTAAAAAGCTTTTTACTTATGATAGTAAATTGTTTAAACTGATGATAGTCGCGTGGGTGAGTGCTGGGATTTCTTCTATACTGACTCTCATTGGACCAGATAAGTTGAAGGAAATTACGAACACGATAACTTCTGGAATATTGACTGGTATAGATATGAAGGCAGTGTCGGACATCGGAATAGCACTTTTGTTCATATATGGTCTAGGAGCTGTTCTAAATTATGTCGAAGGATTCGTCATGGCTCACGTAACGACGAATTTTACTAGACGTCTGCGTTCTAATCTATCTTCTAAAATAAATAGACTACCTTTATCATATTTCGATAAGACGACTGTCGGAGATACTTTGTCGCGTATGACGAACGATATCGACACGATAGGTCATACGATGAACGAAAGTTTCAGTACGCTCGTCGTAGCTATTACGATGTTTATTGGTTCAATCATCATGATGTTTAAAACTAGTCCTATAATGGCTATAACTGCTATTGTTTCGACAGCAGTAGGATTTGTTTTCATGATAGTCATTTTGGCACGGAGTCAAAAGTATTTTACAAAGGTACAAGAAGACCTTGGCAAGATTAATGGACATATCGAGGAAGTATATTCTGGTCACAATGTCATCAAAGCTTACAATGGCGATGAAGAAGTAAAAAAGCACTTTGAAGAGATAAATGAAAGCTTATTCGAAAATGGACGAAAGAGTCAGTTTTTCTCTGGATTGATGCAGCCAATTATGAGTTTCATTGGTAACTTCGGTTATGTAGCGGTATGCATAGTCGGCGCTATTCTTACGATGAGGGGAAATATATCATTTGGAGTAATCGTCGCTTTCATGTTGTACATAAGATTCTTTACTCAGCCATTAACTCAATTCGCGTCTGCCATGGCTCAACTGCAATCGACGGCCGCGGCAAGTGAACGCGTCTTTGAATTTTTAGAAATGGAAGAGTTAAGTAACGAAAAAGATAAAAAAACCACATTAAAAAAAGAAGCTGTAAAAGGAGAAATCGAATTCAAAAATGTCAGATTTGGTTACGATGAAGAGAAGATGATTATCAAAGACTTCAGCGTAAAGATAAATCCAGGTGAAAAAGTGGCTATAGTCGGTCCGACGGGAGCAGGAAAGACGACGATTGTAAATTTGCTCATGAAATTTTATGAGATAAACGAGGGTACTATTTTAATCGATGGGGTTTCGATAAACGATTTAAAAAGAGCAAACGTGCACGACTTATTCGTCATGGTTTTGCAAGATACTTGGCTATTCGAAGGTACAGTGAAAGATAACATCAGATATAATGATGCGTCTGTTACTGATGAAAATATAAAAGATGCTTGTAAAAACATCGGATTGGATCACTTCATTAAGACTCTACCTAATGGATACGACACTATCTTAGGAGATGCGGAGAGCATAAGCCAAGGACAGAAACAGCTTATCACTATTGCAAGAGCGATGGTCGACAATTCGCCATTTTTGATACTCGATGAAGCTACTTCTTCTGTCGATACGAGGACAGAACTTCTCGTACAAAAAGCTATGGATAAATTGACAAAAGGACGTACTAGCTTTATAATCGCCCACCGCCTTTCGACGATAAAAAATGCCGATTTGATACTGGTCATGAAAGATGGCAACATAATCGAACAAGGAAAGCACGAAAGCTTATTAAAAAAAGGCGGTTTTTATGCTGAATTATATAATTCTCAGTTTCAAGAAATGGAAGAGAAAGGAGATAACTAAGTTATGTTAGAACTTAAAAAAATTACAAAAATTTATAAAACGGAGTCTTTTTCACAGAAAGCTTTAAATGAAGTCAGCCTTTCTTTTAGAAAAAATGAATTTGTATCCATATTAGGACCTTCTGGTTCTGGTAAGACAACTATGCTCAACATTATAGGAGGATTAGACGATTATACTAGTGGCGATTTAATCATAAACGGCGTAAGTACGAAAAGATATAAAGATAGAGATTGGGATACTTATAGAAATCATCGAATCGGTTTCGTCTTTCAAAGTTATAATTTAATACCTCATCAGTCGATTTTAGCTAATGTAGAATTAGCACTTACTTTATCGGGTGTCTCAAAGAAGGAGAGAAGAAAGAGAGCATTAAATGCTCTTAAAAAGGTCGGATTATCTGAGCATAAAGATAAAAGGCCAAACCAACTTTCTGGCGGACAGATGCAGAGAGTAGCTATCGCAAGAGCACTCGTCAACGACCCAGATATTTTGCTTGCCGACGAACCGACGGGAGCATTGGATTCGAAGACAAGTACACAGATTATGAACTTGCTAAAAGAAGTAGCAAAGGACCGTCTAGTTATCATGGTAACACACAACAATGAATTAGCGGAAGAATATTCGACGCGCATCATAGAACTTCACGATGGCGTCATCGAAGGCGATACGAATCCCTACGATGGAAAAGATGAAGAGAAGACAGGTTCGTTCGATAAGAAGACAAATATGTCTTTCTTGACAGCATTGAATTTAAGTCTAAACAACTTGCTCACAAAAAAGGGAAGAACTATTTTGACTGCTTTTGCTGGTTCAATCGGAATAATTGGCATCGCACTCATATTGTCTCTATCGAACGGCGTACAGGAATATATAGATAGAGTACAGGAAGAAACTTTAACTTCTTATCCGATTACGATCGACAGAGCGACCATAGACATGACGAGTCTCATGGGAAGTATCATAGAAAAGCAAAATCAAAAAGAAGATTATGATAAAGATAAAATATACTCTAACGATGTCATTTTAGATTCGCTTTCCATCATGAGTTCAAGTATTCAGTCTAACAATTTAGAGGCTTTTAAAGAGTATTTAGAAAAACGACAAGATGAATTTAATGCACACAGTTCTGCGATTAACTATGGCTATAATTTGGATATTCAATTATATAAAAATGATTACAAAAACGGTATCGTGCAAGTCAATCCAGACACTGTGTTGGAAACTTTGGGTATGTCCGAAATGGCAAGCATGTCTGGTGGCATGAGCATAATGATGGATAATGTGTGGGATGAGCTCTTCCAAGATGACGAGTTAAACGATAAGATGTATGATGTCATAACGGGACGTATGCCAGAAAAATATAATGAGGTCGTCTTGTTGGTCGACGCGAATAATCAAATAACAGATTATGTCTTATATGCTCTAGGTCTAAAAGACCAAGAAGAATTAAAGGAATCCTTCCAAAAAGTAATGAATGGTGAGCAAGTCGAATCTGAGCAAATTACTTATGATTTCGAAGATTTAGTCGGCTTAAAGTTTAAGATGGTTTTAAATACCGACTATTATCAGAAGAAAGGTAATGTATGGGCTTATAAAAAGGACGATAATAAATATATGGAAGCCGTTCTCGATAAAGCTGAAGATATCGAAATCGTCGGAATTATCAGACCAGGAGAAGACTCTGCTGTCACTTCGCAGAC
Source organism: uncultured Muribaculaceae bacterium (assembly GCA_964560995.1). Lineage (GTDB taxonomy): Bacteria > Bacillota_I > Bacilli_A > RF39 > UBA660 > RUG11867. The sequence goes on along the minus strand of CAZLNI010000049.1, from coordinate 3,085 downwards.
GATGGGCAAGGTTTTATATACTAAGGAACTCGAAGAATACGTAATCGAAAAGAATAATAATGCCCAGATTGTCAAAGAACAAAAAGCAAAGAGCGACACGAACATTTTGACAGGCTTAAAATATTCTGATAAAGAGTTCAACATAAACGATTTAAGTGCTGACCAAAAGAGGTATTTAGCTAGTTTATCTCAAGAAGAGATGGCTGAGGTAATAACTCGATATAAAGAGGAAGCCAGTGCAACATTAGAAAGCACTTTAGAAACTTTAGGCGCTGTCGATTTAGATAAACCGTCTTCTATAAATATTTATGCTAAGAGCTTTGAAGATAAAGATGCGATTAAAAATTTAATAAGGGAATATAACGAAGCCGAAGAAAAAGAAGGGCGAAGCGAAAATGTCATAAACTATAGCGATTTAGTTGGTATGTTGATGAGTAGCGTAACAGACATAGTCAACATCATAAGTTACGTCTTAATAGCTTTCGTCTCCATTTCTTTAGTCGTGTCATCTATCATGATTGGGATAATCACTTACATTTCTGTTCTCGAAAGAACGAAAGAAATCGGCATACTTAGAGCTATCGGTGCATCAAAGAGAGATGTATCGCGCGTATTTAACGCCGAAACTTTAATCGTCGGTTTATTCTCTGGTATATTAGGTATAGCAATTACTTTGATATTATGTATTCCTGCCAACGCTATCATAGAAGCTTTGACGGAAGTTAAAAATTTATGTGTTTTACCAATTTTGGGTGGAATCGGATTGATACTCATAAGCGTGATTTTAACTGTAATTGCAGGCCTCATACCTGCCTACTATGCTTCTAAAAAGGACCCAGTCGAGTCGCTTAGAAGTGAGTGATATAAGGCACTAAGTGTCTTTTTTACTTATAAATTATTGCTAAAAATTTCTTATTTCATTATAATATTGATAGAGCTTTAGGGAGAAAATTGTATGAAAAAGAAAAAGGTTTTACTTTTAGATATAGACGAAGTATTTTGCTTTCCAGGTTTTTTAGATGCTATTAATGATTTTTTAGGAAGTAACTATGTAATAGATGACTTTTTAAGCTATTCCAGAGGAAAGATTTGACGATTTTAATAGTTTTTTAAATAATAGAAATTTGTACGAAAATGCTCAAATTTTACCATATGCGCATGAGGTCTTAAAAGCTTTAAGTTGTGTATATGATATTTATGTTTGTTCGTCATGTATTAATCCATTTAATATTACTGGTTCTGGAAAACTGTTTGCAAATAAATATAACTTTTTAATCGATACTATGCCATATATAAATCCTGAACATTTTATTTTTACTAGTGCAAAGCATCTATTTAAAGCGGATATTCAGATAGATGATAGATTATCTAATTTTGATGAAAGTATAGAGACAAAAATTTTATTTCCTTCATATCATAATAAAACAATTCAAAATGCTGAATTAGCAAAAAAGGGAGTAATACGAGCAGGCTATGATTGGCGATTAGGTTGGTTGGAAGTTGCTAATATTTTATTGGAACCATCTCAAATTGATAATGAAGAAATTGAACAATACTTAAAAAGTTCAGAATAATATAAACGATGGAGTTCGTCAGTATACTGAACAATGTTAAAGCGTTTTTCTCTAAATCTATAATTTACATCTAAAAAGAGATTTTTAATATTGCTTTTAAAAAGATTTAATAATTAGTCCTATATTAATTAAAAATTACCTCTTTATTTTTTTAAGATTTACTAATATAATATTATTAGAAGAGAAGGAGAAGTGAATTAATATGGAAAAAGCAGAAAGAAATAATAGTTATGTTATTGCCATAGTAGGAGCAGTAGTAGGTGGTTTGATAGGAACATTACCATGGATTTTGTGTTATGTTTATGCAAACATGATGTATTCCATCTTATCAGTTTTTATTCCAATCTGTGCTTTTAAAGGCTTTCAATTGTTAAAGGGGCGCATAGATAAAAAGTTGCCTATCATCATAGGGGTAATATCATTTTTGGCAATTACTTTAGCCACTCTAGTAATAATCCCTCATTTATTACTCATAAAAGAATATGGTCAAACAAGCATGGAGTTGTTTAACGCGTTATACAAATTCTCTGAATTTAAAAGTGGCATAATGCACGATTATATTTTCTCACTGTTGTTTACAGCTTTAGGTGCAGGATCTATCATCGTGAATATTAAAAGAAGCATCGATTCTGGAGATGAAAAGGTGACTTTTACCAATCCTTTAGTTGCACCAAGTAATGAAGAAATCGACGCAGTTAAGGAAATTTTCAAAAAGAAACATGCGATGAGTAAAGATTCTATGATTAGTAAAGCAGAAGTTATGGACGCAATTAAAGGGAATGATAGAACATTCAATTTCCTATTGGCAAGAGGAATTATCGTACGAAAAAAAGGTCAATGCTATTATAGCGAAGAAAATGAACAACACCCTAGTAAGAGAGCACTTAAAATATTTGCCATCACATTCGGAGTTACAATTTTAGTTATCATATTGATCGCAGTTCTAGTGGCAGTTTTAGTTTAAAGTTATTAACCAAAGTAAAAATGCTTTGGTTTTTCTTGTAAAAAAAAATATATAATATAATCCTATAAAGAGAAGCGAACATATCGAGGTCGTTACTTCTCCAAATTTGTGTTCGCAACGACTAGATTATCTTAGTCTAGCGTTTGCTTTTTTCTTTATAGAATAGCTAATAATATAATTACTAGTATTAACAGAACTATAATGAGCTTATGAAAGTTTTCATTTCGCATAAACATCAGTTCCTTTCATTTTAGTTATTAAACCAAAACCCATCTGAGTTCTGAGAGAAAAGAAAGAGATAAAAAGAAAATAACAGCGATTTTCATTGCCATTAATACTATTTACTGCACCAAAAAAATGGTGCAGTTTTTACTTGACAAACACGTCCGGGGGGGGGGTATAATCATAAATATAGAAGGATATGGACGAAGGTAGATTTTTCTAAAAAAGAAACTCTAAATAGTTTATATACTAAAAAAATATAGGGTGAAAAGCACCAGTCTTTTATATGACAAGAAAAGAGGAGTTTTATGAATTCAAAGACGAA
>CAZLNI010000048.1:0-8792 GCA_964560995.1 uncultured Muribaculaceae bacterium | reverse complement strand
GAAAGAAGGATTTAAAATGGAGACGATAAAATGCAAAGAGTGTGGGAAAGAGATATCTAAAAAAGCCTATACGTGTCCTAATTGCGGTATTAAGATTAAAACTTCTAGTCTAGATAAATTGGTCATCACTGTATTTATTATAGTGGGCATATTAATCCTTGCCTTTGGAGGAATATTTGCATACAAAATGATTGAAAAACAAATCTTGATAAATAGATACAGTGGAGACTGGCTTTTAGAAATCGGGGATGACATCTACCTTACTTATGATGGCCAAGAAACCGATGAAGATGAGGGCATTAAATTGCTTTTAGACGAAACTCTTCACATAGAAAAAGAAAATGTATACGAAGGTATAGGTTTATCTGGCTGTTCTCTAAATGAAAAAAGAGACTTATTTGAAGAAAGATGCGAAGAATCACCAGCTAAAGCACTAACCAGTTCTACCGAAAAGGATAAATTAGCCATTACTTTTATAAAAGCTGACGGCAATCCAGTATTGCTTTGCTTCGAGTATACTAAGGAAGATACTTTAAGCCAAATAAGTTGCGAACACGTTAGTGGAGACAAATACAATCCCGAACTTTTTGCTGCTAATGGCGGTTTAACTCAAGATTTCGACATCGTCTATAAGAAGAAAAAATGAAATTAATAACATGGAATATAAACGGCATCCGCAGTGCTGAAAAAGATGGAAATCTAACCAAATTGATTGAAGAACAAAACCCAGATATCTTGTGCCTCCAAGAAACAAAGATAAATGAGTGCTTTTCTAAAAATTATGGCTATAATATATATTATAATTTTGCCGAAAAAAAAGGTTATAGTGGAGTCGCCATTTTGACGAAGAAAAAGCCCATTAAAATAGAGAGTTCTCTTGGCTCAGCTATCTTCGATAGAGAAGGGCGTTATATAATGGCTGAATACGAAGATTTTATCGTAATCGACATCTATATACCGCACGGAGGTCGCCAAAAAGAAAATCATCCCTATAAATTTAACGCGATAGAATTGCTATTAAAGAAAATCAAAGAACTCGATAAACCCGTCTATATATGCACCGACTTCAACATCGCGCATACTATTAAAGATGTAAAAAATTATAAGACGAATAAAAATAATAACATGTTTACTCCTCAAGAGAGAGCCTATATAGATAAACTTTTGTCGCAAGGCTTAGTTGATACATTTAGAGTCCTGCACGACGACACAGATGTTTATTCGATGTGGCCGAATTCCTTTAATGCAAGAGCCCGGAACATGGGATGGAGAATCGATTACATTTTTGCCTCTTCATCCATTAAACAAGAAATTAAAAAATGTGAATATCTTAAAGGTCATTTGGGCTCAGACCACTGTCCTTACTTACTCGAATTGAAAAAAAATAAAAAAGTCTTTAATTGAAAATAAACTTATAGAAAGTTGGTATAAAAATGAACGAAAATAACAAAAAATGTCAAGAAATAGTCGATAAACTAGGATTAAAACCGCGCATAGTTTCTCATGAGCCGATATTAAATTATGAAACAGCTGAAAAAGTTGATAAAGAACTTGGACTTACGGGAACAGAAACGAAGACTCTATTTCTAAAAGGTAAGTCGGGGAAGTACTATTTATTTATCACTCTTGCAAGTGAAAGAATGGATTCGAAAATCTTAAAAAATTTATTCGGCGAAAAAGTGAGTCTTGTTTCTGGTGACGAGATGATCGAGAAAACGGGTATGCAACCAGGCTGCATGACACCATTTGGATTAAATGATGGTTTAATTGAATCCGTCGTCGTCGACTCTAAAATTGATAAGGAAGATAAACTAATTTTAGCTTTTGGTTCCGAAACGATGTCGACAGAAATGTTGCCTACCGATTTGCGAACCATCCTAAATACATTATACGATAAAATATTGCCATTGGAAAACTAATGACACTAAAAAAGCCAATAAATGGCTTTTTCTTTTATAATTCTTCGTGCATCTTGCTTACGTTTATCGTATTTTTATTGTTATGCTTTCCAGTATATTGTATCGAATTCTCCCCAATTAACGGATAAAAATATAATTGCCCAATCTCCATATTGGGATAGACTTTTGTAGGTGTAACACAAGTAATGCAAAGAGTCCAATTGCCTTTAAAACCGACATCTCCGCATCCGGCACTTAAGTGAGCGGTAAGACCAATCCGCCCGACTGAACTGCGTCCACTTATTAAGCAAACGTGTTTTTTAGTCTCCGTATATTCGTTTGTACGCGCCAAGTATAAAGTATTAGGAACTAATGTATAACCTTCTTCTGGAATTTTGACTTTTCTAGTTGCTGGCTTTTTCTTGCAATCTAATAAATCATCAGTATATATGAGCATTTCGTCCGCCAAAGTAATATTGTAACTGTTCGGATTGATATTTGTTTCATCGAAAGGTTCTATAACTAAAGTTCCATTTTTAACTTGTCTGATTATTTCTTCACCAGATAACATGCCAACACCTCTAATAAAACTCTTCGTCTTCAAATATTCGGCTAGGCGTCGTATCCATCTGTCCTAAATATTTGCCGTTATATTTGATGGAGTCATCTCCGACGATTGGGAAATAGCATATTTGACATACTTTCATATTGGGATAAATTCTGACTGGTTTTACACAACAAATCTCCAAAGTCCAAGTTCCTTTAAAACCGTTGTCGCCAAAGCCAGCTGTAATGTGAATCGTAACTCCTAGTGAAGCTAAACTCAATCTGCCACACAATATTGGGACAAAATGGTTCGTTTCTGTGTATTCGACTGTTCTAGATAAGTATAACTCTCCAGGTCTTAAAACATAACCTTCCTCTGGAATAGTAATCTTCCTCGTCTTGTTTTCTTTTTTACATTCTAAGACATCTTCTTCATAGACGATTAATTCATCAGCTAAATGTAGAAAATAACTGTTAGGGCCGACGAATTGTTTATCGAAAGGCTTAATAACTATGTTGCCTTCTTCGATTTGGTTGATGATTTCCTCACCTGATAACATATTAAACACTCCCTTACATAAAAATAGATTTTTTAAACTCTATTACGTACTTACAATTATACCAAATAACTTCTAGAATTCAAACATAAACCACTTTAGTTTGAAAAATAAATATCACTCCTCTATAATAAAAATATAGATTATCTATTTAAAGCGATGTTAAAACCAGTTGACAAACTTCCAACTCTAATTGGTAGAGTGCAACTGCTCTTTAATGTATACTCGATTGATGAAGGGAGAGCAATTATGAACTTAGGAAACAAATTGTTGAATTTAAGAAAAAAAGAGGGACTATCTCAAGAAGAAGTTGCAGATAGACTAGGAGTATCTAGACAAACGATATCTAAATGGGAGACAGACCAAAGTTTACCAGACTTCGATAAAATATTGCCTTTATGTAATTTATACAATATTACCGCTAATGAGCTTTTAACTGGCAGAGAACATGAAGAAAAAAAGTGTGAAACTCTTAGAGATGGAAAAGAAGAAGAAATACTAAAAAAGAGAGCTCAATACATAGGGCTAGGAGTTTTATTCTATTTTATTTCCATCGCATGGTTCATGGTAGGAATACCTTTTTTAAAAATGGACCCAACTCTTGTCACAGCGATTTTTTTAATAATCTGTGGCATAGGAACATATTTGATTATCTACACTAACATCGTTCATAAGCCCAAAAAGAGTGAACGAAAAATAAGACACTCAAGTCTTCAACGAAAGATAATAGGTATAATAACTTTAGGGATGACGTGCATTTATCTTTATGTCAGTTTCATGACTTTCGCATGGCACATCACGTGGATACTTTGGATAGTAAACGCCATTATCATAGAAATTGTAAGACTAGTCTTTTCTTTAAAAGGAGCAAGCGATGAAAAATAAAAAGGTAACGATAATAGTAATAATACTCTTGATAATCTTAATGCTAGTTCTCTTAGGAGGTATGATACACATGTTAGGAAAAAATCATAGAATAAGAAGATATAATGAAAACCTCGTCATCGATCAAACTTATACAAATAAATATGCGAATATTGAAGTAGAATCCGACGCTGGGGACATCGAGATAAAAGAAATAGACGAAGAAAACATCCGCGTCATCATCTACGGCGAAAACGATAGAAGCGACGTTCGAGAGATTGGTGATACTTTAAAGATGACTATTAAGGCAAAAAAGTGCTTCGGCATATGTTTCAATATCGAGATGTCGAAAGTAGTAGTCTACATGCCCAAGAACTATAAAGGGACGATCGATTTATCTAATAAATATGGCGACATCGATGTCGATAATTTTAAAGAGGCAAAAGTCTTAATCAAAGAAGATTGTGGAGATGTAAAAGTAGAATCTGCTTTAACTTTAGATGCAGAAAACTCTTATGGCGATATAACCATCGGCGAAGTAGAATCTGCTACAGTTAAACAATCATGTGGCAATGTCAAAATCGATTACTTAAAACGTGGAAATATAAAAAACAAGTTGGGCGATGTAAAGATTAAAAAAGTAAATGGCGAAATATCCATCGAAGAAGACTGTGGGGATATCGTAATAGATGAGTTATATTTGACTGACAATTCCGATATAAAGAACTCTTTTGGCAACATTAAAATAGGCCAGACTAACGAAATATATATCGATGCGCAAGTATCTTTAGGAGACATAAAAATCGACGAAAACTATAGAAAATCTTCGATAACATTAAAACTTAAAAACGATTGTGGCGACATAAAAGTATCTAACTAACAGAGCTCTAATTGCTAGTGAAATTATCACTAGTTTTTTCTTTTCATGCTCTACCATTTATGGTAGAATAAATGTCTAAAGGAAGTGTATCATGTATAGTTTTGGATTAGAGGGACAAGAAAAAATAGTTTATCACGATTTGCTGAATAAAACATTTGGAAGAGAAGTTCCTCACGAGTGGTATTTTATTAACTTTTTAATTAAAAGTGAGTTGAAAAAAGACCGAACATTAGCTTCAAAGTTTGTTATATTTGTCATGCAATATTATCCTAATTATGAGTGGCTTTACTTGAATCTTAATGACATGATTGCTACAGTTGCAATAGAGTGTAATCTTCATGACATGAATTTTTGGAAAGTTTTTCGTGGAGTTGAATCTAAAAGTATTATAGACAAATCCCTAATCTTTGGCAGTATAGTAACCGACTTTCTAATTCGCTATTGCGGTTATAGTTTAGTTGGCTGTAATGACCATCCTATACTTAGAACGAGCCAAAGTGACTGTGACAAACGGTTTTGGGAACTTTTAGATTATGGTTATTCTGTACAACGAGTTTCTAAAATCTATTTTAAAGAGACTTCAGCAGAAATCCGAAAACGTTTTCCTTGGTTTATAGGAACATTTCATAAATTGCCAATTTTACCAACTAAAGAATGTTATGTAAAATTCGAAGAACAGATAGAAGGGGAAGATGGGCGATTACACACATTATTGTATAGTCCAAACTCTGAAGACGGAAAATACCCTTCCAAGAGATTCTCATTATCTCCATTAGAATAGGGTACAATAATCTTTTAAATTATTGATAGATTTATTAAAATTGAATAACTGAATTATTGATATTTTAAAATAAAATCATTATAATTTTAGTAGAAAAGGAGAAAAAAATATGTTAAAAGGAAAAGTTGCATTAATTACAGGAGGAACTAGGGGAATTGGGCTAGAGACAGTTCGTTTATTTAAGGAGAATCATGCTGAAGTAATCTTACTTGGATCGAAAGCTGAGTCTGTCGAAAAAGCAGTTTCAGAACTCAAAAAAGAAGGTCACGAAGTAAGCGGATTTTACCCTAATTTAAATGACTATGATGAGATAGAAAAGACGATCGAAGAGATAATTAAGAAATACGGTCATATCGATATACTCATAAATAACGCAGGTATATCAGCTAACAAGAAAATCGAGGAGACGACAACTGACGAATTTAGTAAAATTATGGACTTAAATGTCTGTGCTATTTTTAACATGACTAAAGCAGTCGTACCACACATGAAAGAAAACGGAGGCGGTGTAATATTGAACACGAGTTCAATGGTAAGCATCTACGGCCAACCATCTGGAGTAGGTTACCCAGCCAGTAAGTTTGCTGTCAACGGAATAACTAAATCTTTGGCGCGCGAATTAGCACCGTTTAACATACGCGTTAATGCCGTGGCACCAGGAGTAACTAAAACAGATATGATTGCTAATTTGCCAGAAAACCAAATTGCACCAATTATCGCGACTATACCACTTGGTAGAATAGGTGAACCGCGCGATATAGCTAATGCTTTCCTCTTTTTAGCGAGCGATATGGCTAGTTATATTACAGGAAATATATTATCAGTAGATGGAGCGGCAAGAAGTTAATGAAAAATAAAAAGATAACAAGAAAAATAACGCAGGGGATGTACGTCTTAACTACTAAAGGCGGAGGATGTGTAGTCGATGCCGTTTCTCAAATAAGTGCAGGCGATAACCCCTTAATCGCGGTCGCCGTAATGAAAAAGAACTATACTAATGAATTATTACATAAAAACGATATCTTCGCTCTTTCTGTCTTAGGTATGGATGTAGACGGAACGATAATCGAGACCTTCGGCCTAAACTCGACAAGAGATATCGACAAATTTGCAAACGTCGAAACAAATGAAGAAATGGGCACGCCAATAATAAGTAATTCTCTTGGCTATATGGTTTGTGAAAAGATCGATTCGATAGAAAATGAGACACACACACTTTTTATCGGTAAACTAATTGAAGCAGACGTTTACGAAGATGGCGAACCTATGAGTTATGGCTATTATCAAGAGCATAAAGATGACCTCATTAAAGTCAAAACAGAATCTGGAAAAACCGCTTGGGTATGTACAGTATGTGGTTATGTTTATTATGGCGATGAACTACCTAAGGATTTCAAATGTCCTATGTGTGGCGTAGAGGCCCAATATTTTAAGAAAAAGTAACAGCTAGAAGAAATGATGGACTATTATACACATGAGTTTGCTAGTAAGAGTATAAGCTAAATGAAAGGAAATAAAACAAAAATGAACTTTAAAAGAGCAATTTTAATAATTATGGGCATATTACTTTTAACTGGCTGTTCTTCTAAAGAAGACTATCAAGATTATCCACATTATGATGCTGCTGACATTAAAGAAAAAGAAATATTATTATCTCATAACTATCTAAAAGATGGAAAATACCAACAAAACTATATTGTTACAAAAACAGAAAACTCTGAAGCAGATATTCAAGAATATGATTTATTATATAAACTCTCACAAAATGATTATATTCTAATAAATAGATTGCTTTTAGCAAATGATAAGTGGAGCATCAGATTTTTTGATAAATCCTTATACACCATAGAAATAGGTGCCGACGCAGGATATTTTAAATATGAATTAAATGGTGTAGAAATCGACAAATCAAAAATGAATTTTACTGGAATAGGATATATTTATAGTATTGAAAATGTCGATATAGATAATATTTATTTTAATGCGACAGAGCCTAATACCAATATTAATGATGATGCTATTATTTATAAATGCTCTTTAAAAAATTATGAGTGTGTTGCTGAGTAAAAACAGATTGAAAAAATATGAATCATAGACTTTACCTAAGTAATTTGGTAAAATATTTATGGTGATATATGATGAAAAATAGAGTCGTCTTAATAGGATGCGGAAATGTCGGTATGAGTTATGCTTACGCACTTCTGAATCAACACACATATGTTGACGAGTTAGTACTAATCGATTTAAATGTTAAACGTGCTATAGGGGAAGCGATGGATTTGAACCATTGTCTTGCCTACAGTCCTTCTCGCGTTTTAGTGAGAGTCGGCGATTATGAGGATTGCCGTGATGCTAAAATCGTCGTCATCGCGGCAGGTGCAAACCAAGAACCTGGTGAGACTAGGATGGATTTAATCGATAAGAATAGCCACATATTTTCTTCAATCATAGAAAACGTGATGAAAAGTGGGTTTGATGGCATATTCTTAATAGCCACTAATCCTTTGGATGTGATGACTCAACTAACTTTGGAATACTCTGGATTAGACCCACATAGAGTTATCGGCTCAGGTACTACCTTAGATACGGCAAGACTGAAATATTTAATCAGTGAAAAAATCGGCATATGTCCTAAAGATATACAAGCTTTTGTCATAGGAGAACATGGAGATAGTGAGTTCGTTGCCTGGAGCAATGCCAATGTCGCTTTAACCAGTCTAGATGAATTCTTAAGTGAAGACGAAAAAATAAAACTAGAAGAAGAAGTTCGCAATTCGGCATATGAGATTATCGAAAGAAAAGGGGCTACATATTATGGAATCGGTATGTGCCTAGTCCGTATTACATCAGCCATATTAGAAGACAAGAATATCGTCTTACCAGTTTCATGCTATGATAAAGAAAACGGGGTCTGTGTTTCTACACCTGCAATAGTAAATAGCACTGGAGTATTGAAAAAAATCTTTATACCTTTAGACGATGAAGAAACAAAAAAACTCGAAAAGTCTATTGCGACTATCAAAAAAGCTATTGAAAGCTGCTACAAAAAATAGCACTAACACCGTCAGCGTTAGATTACTAACAAAAAATTGAGATTAAGTATAAGTTTAATATAAATAGAAAATTTACTCCACTTATACTAATATAATACATAGAGGAGGATTATATGGAGCTTGGGGGCTTTGCTGAAACACCAGAAGCAATTGATGCTGCGCAAGAGGAATTCGAAGCATTTAATTACTGTCTAGCATGCGATTATTTAGCTG
>CAZLNI010000047.1:0-8812 GCA_964560995.1 uncultured Muribaculaceae bacterium | reverse complement strand
TTATTTTTGGAAAGGAAATATGTATGAAATTAAGTAAACTAAACATCAAAAAAAATAAATTTAAAAGATGTCGATCAAAGTTATTCTGGTCAAGACATATTGATGAAGTTAGGAGAACTTTACCAGTTCGAAAGTGGAATTTATGGTTATGGAAACCTATGGACTAAGTTGGAGAGGGCTGTCGAAGAAATAATCATCGAAGAATTAGATAAAGTAGGCTGTATACAAGTGGAATTTCCAAAGTTGCAACCTAAGAAAATCTGGGAACAGTCTAATCGTTGGGACATGTATACGAAAGAGGGAGATATCATGTTCACTCTCGATAATAATCTAGGTGAGTATGGATTGGCACCTACAGCTGAAGAGTGTGCGACTATCTTTGGAGCAAATCGTTTGCCTTCGTACAAAAATCTCCCTGCTACTTATTATCAAATAGGAGAAAAGTTCAGAAAAGAGATTAGAACAAGAGGATACTTATTTAGACCGAGAACTTTCGTCATGATGGATGCTTATTCTTTCGATAAGACGGAAGAAGACATGAAGAAATCTTATGAACTCATGCACGAAGCTTATATGAACATCTTTAAAAGACTCGGTATAAAGATTATGCCGACTGTAAGTGACAACGGAGTAATCGGTGGAAAAGTAGCAGAAGAATTCCAGGCAGCGACTGAACTAGGCGAAGATACGGTTTTGTTCGACGAAAAAATTGGATTAGGTATAAATAAAGAAGTTTTAGAGTTCGAAAATAGAGACGAATATTTGAAGCAGTTGAATATCGACGACATCTCATCTTTAAAAGAATATAAATCTGTGGAATTAGGCAACAACTTCCAGTTAGGTACTAAATATTCCGAGTCTATGAAACTATATTATACTAACGAATCGGGAGAGAACAAACCATATTATATGGGATGTTATGGAATAGGTCTTGGCAGAATAATCGCGACTATCATCGAGAACAACGTAATCAAAGATAATGATAAAGTTAAAGGATTCGTCCTTCCTTATCATATCGCACCTTATAAAGTCCAAATTATATATAACGAAGATAAAAAGGGAATTGCATTCGACTTATATGAACAATTATTAGCAAATGGAATAAATGCGATTATCGATGATAGAGAGGGTCTTACTTTTGGAAATAGAATAAACGATGTGTTTATTTTAGGAACGCCTAAAATGATCGTATTAGGAAATAAGTTCGATGGAGAAAACTACGATATCGAAGATTTAAGAGACGGATTTGTTGAAAAGGTCGGAATTTCGGAAATTTTAAACTATTTTAGAGAAGAGTAATAATTGATTTCTCTCTTTTCATAAAGTTGGAGGTTTTAAGATTAAAAATATGATTAATGGTGAATTAAGAAGATATATAGAATTTGCGATTTTTCCACAATATAAAGAAAATGATGAAGCGCATAACATTGACCATATTAATTATGTCATTGAACGAAGCTTGAAATTTGCCAAATCTTTAGAAAATATTAATTTGAATATGGTTTTTACAATTGCGGCATATCACGATATAGGAATTTCTGTCGATAGAGATCGTCATGAAGTAATCTCAGCTGAAATGCTTAAATCTGATATAAAGTTGAGAGAATTTTTTACTTTAGAAGAAATCGAAATAATGTCTGAAGCTGTCGCTGATCATAGAGGAAGTTTAGAATACGAACCAAGAAGTATTTATGGAAAAATCGTTTCATCTGCTGATCGCAATACGGATGTTGGAGTCGCTTTAAAAAGGACACATAAATATGGTCTTAAACACTTTTCTAATATGACAAACGATGAGTTAGCTGAGAGAGCAAGAGTTGAGTTAGATAAGCGGTTTGGAGATAGTGGATATTCTGTTGATAAGATGTATTTTGATGATGTGCAATATCAAACCTATTTAAATGAATTGCGGAGTTTATTAACAAATAAAAAGGCATTTGCTGAAAGATACTTTTTAGAAAATGATATTAAAAAATAGAAGGCTTTTCTTCTATTTTTTGTGTTCGATAAAGGTTTTGTAATCTCTTAATAGTTCTTTGATGAACATAGATTGATTCTTTTTAGGAACTAGGATGTACGTCCTGTTTTTAGTTCTTGTCAGTGCGACATAGAAGAGCCGTCTTTCTTCATCGAAAGGGTAGTTAGTTGGATGGGGCGTAACAAGACGCAGTATTTGGTCATCTTTCAGTTGGCATGGAAAGCCTAGGGAAGAATCAGTTAAATTTATCAATATGACATTGTGACTTTCCAAGCCTTTTGATTTGTGTGCCGTTAAATAGCGAATTGGAATTTCTGGCCTCGAATAAGATAGTATTTTATCTTTGTATATTTTAAATTCTTTTTTATCTAAATAAAAATCGATATCTTTGTTGTTGCGTCCGATTATCATTATTTCGCCTGGGTCGCGGTCATAGGCTTCGTATAGACATTTGGTAAGTGACTTTTTTGGATAAATGTATTCTTCGATTACTATAGGATTAGAAAGCGATTTTTGAGATTTCAACTCCTTTTTTATCTGTTTTTTATTTTTCATGATGAAGTTTCCTGCGACGGCGATAAGTTCATGACTGTTACGATATGTATTTTGAATTTTAAGTATTTTGCCATCTTTAAACATCTTTTTAAAATCTAAGAAAAGCGATAAGTCGCAGCCAGTAAACCTATATATCGACTGAAAATCGTCACCGACGGCAACTAAAGAAGCATCTGTTTTTTTAAGAATGCTAGCAATAAGTTCAAATCGAACTAGTGAAGTATCTTGGTATTCATCTATGATGATATATTTTATATTGTGGAAAAAACCATATTTATCCACATTGTTTTTGGCAAGAGTCAACATGTCGTCGAAGTCGATTTCTTTGTTTTCTTTTAAATATTCTTCATAGCGTATATATATAGTAACGGCAAGAGTCAGTAAAGTTTTTTCTCGACTAAAAACTTTAAAATTAAAAGTTAAAAGTATTTTTCTTTTGAAAGTCAAAAAATCTTCTAATTTATAATTATTTGCTTTAAAAAGGTGAATAAAAGTCGAGAGCAGTCTTTCGAGGCTGAAGATTTCCCTTTCATTTTCAAGTAGAAAAGTTTCATATTCTTCTTTTGATTTGAGATTAAAATATTTTAAAAGAGGTTTTAAAGTATCTTTATGATGGAGGGAATCTATCCTTATATATTGTCTAATGATATCGTCTAGAAGCTCAGCATCGGCAATATCATAGGAAGATTTTCTTTGTATTATTGCTAAACCTAGTTTATGAAAAGTATATACGTCGACTAGGAGATTTAAGTCTTCTTTTATCTTACGTTTTAAATCCTCAGAAGCTTTAGTTGTGAAAGAGATGCAAAGTATTTCTTTGGGGTCGACGTTTCTATTCTCAATCAAATATTTTATCTTCCCTAAGATGGTGAGCGTTTTGCCCGAACCAGCTTCTGCGACGACTAGTAGATGTTTAGAATTATCGGTGACTATTTTTGTCTGTTCTCTATCAAGATAATATTTTCCTACTTTTATTTTCATATGTAACCTCGATTACAATTATACATATATTATGATAAATTTCAAACACCAGTAAAAAACGAGGTGTCTTGCCTCGTTTAAAGTTTAAAATCGAGAATTTCGTTATCGTTCATGTTCTTGTTATCGAAGTAGTTTCGTTCTGCTATGTGGCAAATACTTGCAATGATATTAGATGGAAACTTCTTTATGAGCATGTTTAACGACGTCGTATACTTGTTATAGTAAGCTTTGGCGGCATCGCTTTTTTCTTCGATGATTTTAATCTCTGTAAGAAGATTTCGGCAAGACTCATTATCTAATTTATCTGGGTAATCGGAAAGTATCGTTTTAAAAGTTTCTTTTATCTTTGATAATTTACGGTCGACGTCGAAGTTGCTCATCTTTTCTTTTTCAAAATCTTTAAAATTTTCTTGCTTTAAGTCGGTGTTTGCATTGATGATGGATTCCATACTCACCAATAGGTCATAACGTTTGCGAATAGTTTCATCTATCTCACTTTCAGCTTCCTTAATACGCACGATATAATTTTGTAGGAGATTATAAATAGCTACATAAAATATTCCTAATATACCCGCGACGGCGATAAGCGTAAATATGACGATTGTCAATTTTTCCATTTTGTCTTCACATCCTATCTTAATTATAGCAAATAAAACGACAGTTTAAAATAACTTTTATTAAAATTTTAATCTATGTTACAATACTGCTGGTGATATTTTATGAAAATAGAAAAAGTTTCTGTAGGATATTTGAAAACTAACTGTTATGTTTTGGGAAACAGTGACGAAGTATTAGTGATAGACCCTGGAGACGAGGGGGAGAAAATCATCGAACTCATAAATGGACGAAGAGTAGTAGGCATAATTATTACTCATCATCACTTCGATCATATCGGTGCATTGGAGTTCGTTAAAGAGAAAACAGGTGCGCAAGTTTACGACATGGTGTCTTTAAAGGAAGGGAAAAATAAAATAGGTTCATTCGAGTTTAGCTGCCTTTTAACAAAAGGGCATAAAGAGGATGAGATAAGTCTCTATTTCGAAAAAGATAATGTGCTTTTCTGTGGAGATTTTATCTTTAAAGAGAGCATCGGCCGTTGGGATTTACCCGGAGGTTCAATCGAAGATATGAAAAAAAGTATAGAGTTTATTTTAAGTTTTCCGCTCGATATGCAGATTTATCCTGGACATGGCGAACCTACAACTTTGAGAGCTGAAAAAGATAATTTGGAAAATTATATAAAATACTTTTAAATATTAAACTTTGTGGTAAAATAGTAAAGAAATTGGGTGATGTTATGGATAAAATTGTCGTCAAAGGCGCAAGAGAAAACAATTTAAAAAATATCGATATCGAAATACCTAAAAATAAACTCGTCGTCATGACAGGCTTATCTGGTTCGGGAAAAAGTAGTTTGGCTTTCGATACTATTTATGCAGAAGGACAAAGAAGATATGTCGAGTCGTTAAGTGCGTATGCGAGACAGTTTTTAGGAGGTTCTGAGAAGCCAGATGTCGATTCGATCGAAGGATTGTCACCTAGTATATCTATAGATCAAAAAACGACTAGCAAGAATCCACGAAGTACAGTGGGTACTGTCACGGAGATATACGACTATTTAAGACTATTATTCGCAAGAGTGGGAACACCTTATTGCCCAAATCACAATGTACCGATAAAAAGTCAAAGTATAGATGAAATAGTCGACAAGATATTAGCTTTAGGTGAAGGAGTTAAAATAGAGATTTTATCTCCTGTCGTAAGAGCTATGAAGGGCGAACATAAAGAAGTTTTAGATAAGTTAATCAAAGATGGCTTTTCTAGGGTGCGAGTTAATGGTACGGTTTATGATTTAAGCGAACCGATAAAACTCGAAAAGAATAAAAAAGATACCATTGAGGTCGTCGTCGATAGAATCGTCGTTAAGGAAAAAGACCGCTCCCGCATTGCTGAAGCAATCGAGATTTCTACCAAAATGGCAGAAGGTCGAGTTTTAGTAAACGTAGTGGGTGATAAAGAGATACTCTATAGTGAAAATTATGCTTGTCCAATTTGCGATTTTTCATTGCCAGAATTAGAACCGACGATGTTTTCTTTTAACAATCCGTTTGGGGCATGTGACGATTGTAAAGGCCTAGGTCTTAAACAGATGATCAACTTAAATTTGCTTATACCAGATAAAACGAAGTCCGTATATCAAGGCGCAATTAAAGGATTAAGTCTAGATTCTAACATCATGGTGACGCAGTTGGAGACTTGTGCGAAAAAGTACGACATCGATTTAAATGCTCCTATCGAAAAGTTAAGTGAGGAGAGCTTGAATATTCTTCTATATGGCAGTCCAGATGTCTTGAATTTCAATTATACATCTAAGACGGGCAACTATCGGGAAACTAGAGATTATTTTGAGGGAATCGTAACTAACTTAGAGAGAAGATATATAGAGACTAATAGTGCTTGGATACGCGACTGGTTAGAGATGTACATGATGGATACCGAGTGTCCTACATGTCATGGAGCGAGGTTAAAGGAAAATATTCTGGCTGTAAAAGTCGGTGGAAAAAGCATCTACGAAGTCTGTCTTATGAGCATCAAAAATCTGATTCCGTTCTTCGAAAAACTCAAACTATCTAAAGAAGAAGCGAAGATTGCAGAGTTATTGCTCAAAGAGATTTTAAATAGATTGAACTTCCTAAAAAATGTCGGATTAGAGTATTTAACTTTAGCTAGAACAGCTGCAACTTTGTCGGGAGGAGAACTACAACGCATCAGATTGGCAACCCAAATAGGCAGCAGATTGACGGGCGTTTTATACGTCTTAGATGAACCGAGCATAGGACTTCATCAAAGAGATAACGATAAGTTAATCAATTCTCTTTTGGAGATGCGTGATTTAGGTAATACTTTGATAGTCGTCGAGCACGATGAAGATACGATGCGCGCGGCAGATTATCTCATAGATATAGGTCCCGGTGCAGGTGCTGAAGGTGGATATGTCGTCGCGGCGGGAACACCAGAAGAGGTCATGAAAAACGATAAGAGTCTAACTGGTCGATATCTATCTGGAAAAGAAAAAATCGAAGTGCCTAAGAAGAGAAGGAAAGGTAACGGCAAATTTTTAGAAATAAAGGGTGCAAAAGAGAACAATCTTAAAAATATTAATGTTAAAATTCCTTTGGGTAAGTTCGTCTGTGTCACAGGTGTATCTGGTTCTGGTAAAAGTAGTTTGGTCGACGAAATAATATATAAAGTACTGATGAGACACGTCTACAATTCGAAAGTCGAGCCAGGAAAATATAAAAGCATCAAAGGTCTCGAAAACATCGATAAAGTCGTTCAGATTAGCCAAGATCCAATAGGACGTACGCCGAGAAGTAACCCTGCTACTTATGTGGGATTGTTCGACGACATTAGAGATTTATTTGCCGAGATGAAAGAATCGAAAATACGAGGATTTACGAAAAGTCGCTTCTCATTTAATGTCAAAGGCGGACGTTGTGAAGCTTGCTGGGGAGACGGTGTCAAAAAGATAGAGATGCACTTCTTGCCAGACGTCTATGTGCCATGTGACGTCTGTGGCGGAAAACGTTACAACAACGAGACTTTAGAAGTTAAGTTTAAAGGAAAAAATATTTATGAAGTTTTAGAGATGCGAGTTAGTGAAGCATACGAATTTTTTGAAAGCGTTCCGAAGATTCGTGCCAAATTACAAATGTTAATGGAAGTCGGTCTTTCCTACATCAAAATAGGACAAAGCGCTCCCACTTTATCTGGTGGAGAAGCTGGGCGCATTAAGCTCGCTAAAGAACTGCAAAAAAAGCCGACAGGAAAAAGCGTGTTCATCTTGGATGAACCGACGACAGGATTGCACTCTGAGGATATCAAAAGGTTATTAAAGATTTTAGATCGCATCGTCGATAATGGCGATACGGTCTTGGTAATCGAACACAACTTAGATGTAATCAAAGTAGCTGACCACATTATTGATTTAGGTCCCGAAGGGGGTGACGGCGGAGGAGAAGTCGTCGCAGTCGGTACACCGGAAGAAATCATTAAAAACGAAAAGTCATATACAGGAATATATCTAAAAAAGATTTTAGAGAAATAATTTAGAAGAATCTGCTGATTTGAGCAGATTTTTAATTTTAATAAATCTTAAAAAAACAAAATAAATAAAGATATTAAAAGTTCTAATATAAATCAAAATTAATTAGCAATTTTAAGGCATATATTTAAAGTGAAATTTCGATTAAATTGACATAGTAATTTTTAAATGCAAAATTTTTTTAAAGCTTAAAAGTCTTTTTGTTGAAGGGGTTTGACAAGCGTTTTATTTTGTGTTTTAATTGGTGGTATGAAGAGGATAACTGAGCTTTTTGAGCAGTGTAATTCTTCTAAATATTAGAAAAGGTGATATGATGAATCCGATAGCGTTTACTTTGTTTGGTATGGAAATAAGATATTATTCTCTTTTCATTTTGATAGGTGTTGGTATTGCTTATTGGATGATTTTGAGGGAAGCAAAGAAATTCGACATATCGAACGATAATATATTTAACATGTTCTTCTGGACTTTGGTCGTCGGCATTCTTGGCGCCAGATTATACTATGTCATCTTTAACTGGGAATATTTTGGTTCCCATATTAGTGAGGTATGGCAACTGTGGCAGGGTGGGCTTGCAATTCACGGGGGTATTTTATTCGGCCTTCTCACTATAAATTTGTTCTGTCGAAAACACGAAATGCGCGTGCTTAAAATATTAGATATAATCGTCGTGCCTTTGATTCTTGCACAGGGAATCGGTCGTTGGGGAAATTTCTTTAACAGCGAGGCATATGGAGTAGCAACTACAGTTAGCCACTTACGAGAGTTGCATATACCAGAGTTTATCATAAACGGTATGACGATAAACGGAATAACCTATACGCCGACGTTTTTTTACGAATCGATAGGATGTCTACTAGGCTTTGTTGTGTTAATATTGCTTAGAAAGATGAAGTATATAAAAGTGGGACAACTTACAGGAGTATATCTCATGTGGTATGGAATTTTAAGGTTCTTTATCGAGGCGAGTCGAACCGATTCACTCATATTCTTTGGCTTCAAGATTGCTCAAATAGTTTCTATAATTATGCTCATAATAGGAATAGTACTTTATGTTCGTGGGATGAAGAAGAGCAAATATGAAGATTTATATGATGAACATAGAATTAATTAGAAAGGAAGAAATTATATGATATACGACGTAATGATAATAGGTGGAGGTCCAAGTGGCATCAGTGCAGCGATATATGCCG
>CAZLNI010000046.1:0-8980 GCA_964560995.1 uncultured Muribaculaceae bacterium | reverse complement strand
GTTGCATTCAAAAACTCTTTTATCTCCATAAGCGGATACTTTTTCATTCAGATTCTCCTTTTTAGTTCGGTCACTAACTAATCGACTCTTAACAGTATATAACTATTAAAAATATAAGTCAACAATACAGCTAAAATTTCACAAAATTCTCACAAAAGAAAAAAGCGATTACTCGCTTTTCCTAATTACATTACTCGTTATCAGTATCTACTCTATCCGATTCCGCGACCATAAATTTCATATCGAATACATTTTCTAGAGAATAACGATATTCATAATCTACAGCTAATAACATTGGTCTCCCTGTATTATCAATCAACTTACCGTCTTTGTAGAATACTAAGAATGTATTATCAGTAATGTCTTTTTTCAAATACTTAATAGAAATATCATCTAGCGAAGAAAAATCGATAGTCGTAAAATTATCTAACTGATAATATTTTATCAAATCGTTTAATCTTATACCGACATATTTATTTGTAACAGCATCCCAGCCATTATCAATTGTCGCATCGAACTCATAAACTTTTATAGAGTCTTCCTTAACGAATTGATTGTTAATTAAACCTGTGTAATCACCAGACACAGTAACAGAGAAGGTAGGCAACTTTTTATCTGTCTCAACTAAATTATTAATTTCATGTGCTTTACCTTCGTATACAGTGTTATCATCATTATTTTTTGTTAACAAATAGATACAAGTACCAGCTAAGGCTATTACTATAACGATTAAAACCACTATTATCGACACATTTTTTTTATCTTTCATAATATCCATCTCTTTCTAATTCTTTTTATCTTTTATTCTTAGGACTTATTTGAACTCCATTACTCCAAGTTGTTCCATCACTATCTTGATAAGTATTATTCCCACCAGTTCCATTACCATAATGCTCTTGGGCTTTAATGTGTAAAGCTTCTCTTTCATCTGGGTCTGTCGTCTGCCACCACTTATTTGAGCAATCTTGACCTGCGGCTATTTCATTTCCGCACGCATTACCACAAGACGGCGTACAACTAGAATTTGTTGACGAACCACCAGAATTATTGTTGTTATTTGTCGGTCTATTTGATGGTGGAGTATATGGTGGTGTTACAGGAGGTGGATTATATGTACAATGAGCGTATAGTGTCACAGCTGGTTTTCCTTCCTCCGAATTCAACCACTGATCACCAGTTACTTTAGTATTTTGATCTACTTTAGTTCCACCGCTTTTAGCAGTATACCAACCATTGAATATGTAATCGCTCTTAGAAGCTGTTCCTAATGGACCATAGGTTGAATCGTAAGACACATTCTTAGTTTTGTTTGTGATAGAACCGCATCCATTACTTTCAAAAGCTACTTGATAAGTCTTTGGTGTCCAGTGTGCATATAATTCTTGGTCAGCTAATATTTTTACTACTGTTTTATCAGTAATCTTATTTCCGCCATCTTTAGCAGTATACCATCCTTCAAAGTCATAACCTGGCTTAGTAGGTGTTGGTAATTCTCCGTATGTATCATCATATGTTACATCCTTAGTTGGCTCATCAATTACACCTGTATTCGGATTAAACGTAATAGTAAATTCTTTTGGTGTCCACTTAGCATAGAGGGTATGGTCTTTAAGTGTCATCATGATTGTCTCAGATGTGACTTCTTCACCTAGGCCTCCAGCTTCAGTAAACCATCCTGCAAAATCATAACCTGTTCTCAAAGGTGTTGGTAACTCCCCATAAGGCTTTTTATAAGTTACTATTTTATCCTTTGGTGAAACAGTACCGTTTCCAGCATCAAAAGTTAACTTCCATGTATCAGAAATAACATCATAATTAGGCTTTTGTGGTTCTGGAATCGAACCATCTGAGTTAGGTACTACTCGTGATACAGTAGCGGTATAACCTTCTCCTACTGTATCAGTTTTGAAATCTTTTATTTCATATCCTATACTCGCTAATTCCCCCACAGTAGTAGGTATATCTTTTGCGCCATTTCTATAGATTTCTTTAATCAATATAGGTACTTCATCTTCGGGTGTTCCTCTTACAATCGGCTGACCTCTATTGATTACTACTGTAAAACCCATGACGTCTTCATTTGAAGAATTGACATATACCACACGGTTGACAGTTTTTTCTGTTTTTAATGCTTCATCGAAATATTTATAAGTGATGTTATAAGTGCCAACTTTATTAGGATTGACATTACAAGACGTCACTCTCAAATTTACTTTACCTTCATCAAAGTAATCACCCGTATACATTCTCGCTTCATCTGGGTCTCCCTCTTTGTTGTTCATGAGGTACATCTTACTTTGGAATTTTTCATAATCGCTGTTTAATGGGTCGGTAATAAGTCCAGTATAGACGTTGTCATCTATAGAACACCAATCCACATCTTCATTAGAATAATCTACATACAAATCTTCTGCGACAAATTTCCAAGCATCGGTACTCTTATCGACTGGGTAGATGAAATCCAAATAATCTCCTAAGTCGAGTTTGACGCGTACTTTATCATCATCTGGTATTCTTTTACCAGTCTTTGCATCTTTTAAATCCTCACTAAGTAAACCATCATCTCGAAGAGTTCCAATCGGAATGTCGACATAACCATATCCGTTGAAAAGATTTTCTACTTCCTGTGGATTTACAGACACATAAGCATTGGCAGCCGATACGATTTGGGCAACGATGTCTTTGTTTTCTTCTTCTTTTTGCTTATTTATCGATTTCATCATCGACATCGTAAACAAACCTGCAACGACAACCAAAAGTGAAATTACGATAATCAGTTCAATTAAAGTAAAACCTTTTTTGTTTTTCATTTACTCTCTCCTACTTTCTATTATTTTATACTAAAATACTATCACTATTGTTTTGAAAAGTCAAGCAACCATCTAAAAAAGCACCCATAAAATTGGATACTTCAAATTAGTCCACAAACCTCAATTCCATCTCATCGCCATCGTCGATTAAATTTTCATAAAAGACTGGACTTTCTATTTTATATTCGTCTGACATACTTTCGAACATGACTACGATACCTAACTTATCATAACCATAGAAACCTCTTAAATAAACACTAAACTCTTCTATTTTTTGATTTTTAACTGTTATATTACCTACGGTGTCCCTTGTCATTTCATAATCTATGAACAAACTATCTAACAGTTTATTTATCGTTTCCGCTTTTATATTCGGATGATAATTGCCATCTTTTTTCTCGAAGTCGATTTCATTTAGAATCGCATAAATATCTCGATAAGTGTATTCACTTTTGATACGTCTAAATCTACCGCCTTTCTCAAATATTACGCCCTTTTTAGTCATATATAAAGGATACTCTTTAAAACTCGTATTGACGATGGCAACTTTACCGTCATCTTTTAAATCCAAAGTTGTCATCGTCTTATTCTCTTCGCCTTTTTTTGTTGTCTCTACGATAATCGAAGCGATATATCTATCATATGTTTTTAAATTGCTTCCAAAGAAACTCTTTAAAACAAACAAGATTATGACAAGCAATAAAACGAGCAATATAACTGGAATTATTATTTTTTTCTCTTTCATGCCTATTACCTCACTATCGTAAATATGTTTTCTCTGACATCTTCATATCTATATGGTCTAACGGTATTACCTAGTATTTTTACTGTACTCACTTTGTAATCTTCATCTAAGCTTTCAAAATGAAGCATAACGTCGACTTTATCGTACCCTTCTATATCCGCCAAAGAAAATTCAAAACTGCTTACATGCGTGTCGAGTACGTTAAATTTGACGAGCGTATCGGAAGAAGTTTTTCTATCAAAACATAAGGCTGACAAAAATTTATTCATCTTTTTAAAATCCAATACAGCAGAGTATCTCTTATAATCGCCTGTCTCGCCCAATTCATCGGCTTGGTTAATTTCACTTATCAGTTCATTTAAATCGTCATAAAATAATTTAGGTGTATAACTATAGACAGTTTCCTCTTTTAAGTACTGCAATTTCTCACCGATTAAATATGCATCTATATCGTCTCTATCGGACGATATCTTGCCGTTTCTTCCGTCATATCTAAAACGCACAGAAGTCTTCTCTATTGATTTTTCGTTAGAAGCATTAACTAAAATAGATAATTCATATTTAGAATAAGGTGAAATAGTTATAGAGTTTTTATTATTCTTAGACATGATAAAGACTATGATTATTACGAGTAATATGATAATTCCTAAAACTTCTAATATCGATACTATCCTCTTTTTATTCATATTTAATCACTACTCCCCTACAACTATATTAAATTCTGAGATGGAATCAATATATAAATCTCTTAATTTGTTTGCCATGAAACCGCTCTTAACGTAGACATTTTTTAAGTACGAATCGTCATTACTAGCTCTAAAGGTCAACATGGAAGTACTATGTAAATCGACAGCATCTTCCGTGTTTAAATAAATGTTAACTAAGGCATGATGCGGATCAGCAACTAAAGAATATGAACCTATTTTACTTACAGAATTTGGAATTGTCATATCTTTGACAGTAAAATTACTATATGCGAAATAATTATCGATAGTAAGAACAGATGAAGGAACTTCATATGATGTCTCGTTATAATGTGTAGGCAGCCTATAAGCGATAGTCTTATCTTTATTAAAGATAACACCGTTGTCGCTGATATACACGTCACTGTTAATATTATATTCACTTACGATGATACCTTCAAAGTTTTGCTCCATGTGCATTTCAGTTATCGTACTAGGAAAATTAATAACGAAATCTTTTTTTGAGTACTCATATTTTACCCATCCCCCAAAAGCGCTATTTATAATCGTTTCGACACCTTCAGGAATATTTAATTCGGAGTGATGATTATAATAGTTCGTAGGATATTTAAATAGTGTTTTCATATCTTTTGTATATATAATTCCATCAACTGAAGTATATTTAGGGTTATTAGAGTCGACAATATATTCCTGTATATTATCACCTAGAGCAAAGTTCTGACCCAATTGAATTACATTAGGACCAATTCGCACAGTCGAAGCTTTTATTCCGTCAAACGCATAATTATTAATTACATTTACTGAATTAGGAAGATTTAACTCTTCGATGCAGTTGTAAGCAAAGGCAAAAGCTGCAATATTCAAAAGCTCTGAACCATCGTCAAATGTTAAATCTTTTAAGTTGTCTTCATAGTAGTCGTACTGCGAAAAAGCTTCTATTCCTATAAAGTGTAATGATGAAGGAATCCTTAACGATTGAACTCTATTATTTTTAAAAGCTCCATTACCTATATTAGAGAGTACTGAACCGTCTTCAAATTCAATATTTTTAAGTTTTAATGATGTTGCAACTTGGGACGAATCCATTTCGCCGTCAACATCTGAGTAGAAAGCATAGTTGTTTATTTCAGTAACCGTATTAGGTATTGTAATTTCGCTTAATAGATGGTTTTTAAAAGCTGACATGCCTATGCTCTTCAATCCGCTGTTGAGCTTTACCGATTCTAAAGATGTACACATCTCGAAAGCTGAATCTCCAATAACCTCCACTGTCGTTGGGAAAGACACTTCTTTTAACTTCTTGTCAAACGAGAAAGCAGATTCCCCTATTTTAGTAATTCCTTCTGGTAAAGTAATATTCTCTAAATTATATAACGAATAAAAAGTTGCAGATCCTATTTCTGTGATACCTTCACTGACGATGACATTGGAGATAAACTCTTGGTATCCTGCTGGTATCCATGGAGGTATATCACCTTCACTTCCTGTATTAAAGTCCTTCGTCGCCCCATTTCCATAGACAATTATCGTATAATAGTCGGATGGTCCAACTGTCATTCCATCTGGCAAATCTTCATTTATATACATGACTGCAACTGCATCTTGAGGATTATCTTTGCCGATATACCAAAATTTGTAAGAAGAATATTTTCCTATCAAAATGGAACCAAAATCTGTCTCTGCATTTTTCTTTTCAAATTGATCGACAAAGACACCTTCTTTTAAAGTTAAGTTGAAAGAATTTCCAAATTCGTTTCCTTTAAATTCAATTTTATAAGTATATCCTTCACGTCCATATTCATCCACTACTTCAACTGGTTCGCCAACTGTAATGATTTCTGCTACATCAGTATCCGATACGATAAAACTGTCCACCGTCAATACCGATGTAGACATACTAGGATCTCTACATATCAAAGTAGCATACGTAGTATCTTGAGCATTTATACTATTAAGAGGCTTTCTAAATTCACATACGGGATCTTGTTTTACAATCGCATTAGCATAATAAGTTGTCCCACTATTCTCGGCATTTAATATGACTTTGTCGCCCACTTTATACGTGACAGGGACTCCGTCTTTAACTGTCGAATAGCCGTTCATCACAAAACCGCTCTTTACTTTAAATTCTGGAAAAGTAACCTCACATGAAGTTTGGGTACCAGCCGTTGAACAGGTTATTTCATTATCATCTCTATCACCAATATAGTCTGTATATGTTCCTTTACGTATAGGCAAAGAGAATGTCTTGCCCTTGACGATAAGTCTAAATGTCACTTGTCCACACTTTTCTCCTCGAATTGTGACAGTCGTCTCACCCGTCTTAAGTGGATTTACGACTAATTTACTTGCATTTCGTGCATTTAAACTATAATCATACGTAATTGGATTTTCGATACTTGCAGTTGCAACTGATGTATCGGCAATAGTAACACTAAGAGGACCAGAGGCATAGTTTTCAAGATCTATTATAGTTCTTTCTCCCGCAATAACTTCTGCGTACTCTAAAGGAGCTCTGATATCATATACATAATAATCAACTGGGACGTTTACATTTCCGTTATTTTCATGTATTTCTATATTTACGACACCGGTATTATATCCCACTTTATAATTGTATAGTCCCTCTGTATTGTTCAAGAAATTTTTTCTTAAAATTAACTCATTATCTGAAAATGAAGCTAATCCTATGTTTGAATCGCTTACTTTCGAAATAGAAAGAGTACCGATATTCTCATAACTTAGATAAGCTCTTTTATCATTTGTTGTTTCATTAATATTTGTACATACATGAGAAACTAAATTATCGTTTTCATCTTTTAATTCTAAGGTCGTTTTTATAACTTCCGTCGAAATAGTATCTTCTCCACCGCCGTTACCACGAACAGTAATTGTTACTAATCCAGCTGTATGCTGAGGTATAACCTCAACTTCCGTTCCACGTACTTTACAAGTCGCCACATTGGCATCGCTCGTACTACACGTATAAGTATCTCTACTTGCCGCTACAACTTCTGTTTTAAACGAATTACCTCCGATATATACTTTAGCTTCATTATCTTTTATATATAAATTAGATACCTTTATTTCTTTTTCTATTTTTCCACAGGGATTACCAGTTATAGTTAAGTGACCATCCCCCGTTCCGACAGTCTTAATCATAAAGGCTTCTTCGTTTGTTAAAACGATAGAATTAGTAGCGCTACCGCCACTTTTCATAACTTTGATTATATCGGGAGTATCGCTAGTAATAGTAACACTTTCATTTCCCCCATAATTCAAGTAAACAGTTTCAGTATTTCCAAGAAGCAAATCACTAGGTATCACTTCTCTTGGATTTAAAGAATAGACATGCTTTTTAAGTTCTCTTTCTATATGCCCATTTGCCTCTCTTACATATAATCTCGCTTCTCCCGGTTTTCCGCCACCCATAACAGTAAGAATATTTTGATTGATATCTCCTAATAGGATTTCATTATCAGATGATTCTACACTTAATGCTCCTGCATTTTGGGTAAGTAACCCTATCTGTTCGCTTTTTCCTTGTGGTAAACACACATCCGCATCATCTTCTATATCTATATCAAGAGAAGTTGAATAGATGACCAACGTATAAGTCTGTGACAATTCATCGTTTTTAGTTTTACCATAAAGAGTAATCTTAACCTCTTTTTGAGGCTCAGTAAAAGGTTGTGCAGTGATATTTATTACCAATTTAGTTGAGCTTGAAGAATCACAAGTAGCCAAACTTTCATCACTGGAAGTACATCTAAATCCATTTCTTTCTATACCACTTTTGATGATATTAACTTCGACAGGATCTCCACCAACATAACCTTTTCCAGAAATCGAACTTAAATTCAACGCCGCCCCTGTTTCGACATCTACTGCACTACATTTGTATTGAGAATCTTCCTCGACATAACTTGCTTCGACACTTATTGTACTAGGGTTATAACATAACAGTACCTTTCCTGCAAAGGGTTCCTTTGTCTCGGGGTTGAGAATATTATAATCGTCATCCTCTCCCTCGATTAGGCCTCGCATTACTAATTCATTTACAGAAATCGAGCAATCGTTTTTAAGCTCAGTCTCCGTTGCAGTATTTATACAATTTTGAAATCGATTAATCGCAGCATTTCCATACTTTTCCCCAACCGTCTCTATTGTTCTAATTTTAGAATCTTTTAATGACGTACTCGACCTATCAGCAATTTTAGCGACATTTGGTATTACTAACACTAATAAAAGTGCTAAAAGCATTATTACAGCAATCAATTCAACTAAAGTAAACCCTTTTTCTTTCTTCACTGTTTTACCTACTTTCTTAGATTAATTATAACAACAGTAACATAAAAATACAAGATTTTTATATTTTAAGCTAGTTATCAAAATATCACAAAACAGAAAAAAGAAAATTAAAAAAATGACTACGCATAGAAGGTTTTATAACATAGTCATAATATTTTTAATCTTATCAGAGGATAGCTTAGTACACTTTTGTACAATCTCAAGAGGTAATCCTTCTTTTAACATATTAAGGGCTGTCTCTTCTTTTTCGATTTCACGGCCTTCTGTTAATCCGAGTTCTTTGCCTTCTTGTAGACCTATCTCTTTGCCCTCTTGTATGCCTCTTTCTGTCCCGATTTCTATACCTTGACCTATAAAGGAATCTATCAAGTCGTCATCTTTGGAATAGCTTTTCATCATTCTCTTACTTC
>CAZLNI010000045.1:0-9144 GCA_964560995.1 uncultured Muribaculaceae bacterium | reverse complement strand
GATTTTATGGAGCTTGGGGGTTTTGCTGAAACACCAGAAGTAATTGATGCTACGCAAGAGGAATTCGAAGCATTTAATTACTGTCTAGCATGCGATTATTTAGCTGCAATAGAAAATAACAATTTTAACTTGGCAACAATATTCCTTTACAATGGAAACTATGATGTCCGTCTTTTTCTAACAGTGATAACAGAAACTCCTATAACTGAGTTTAGAGACTTCTCTATCTTAGATATTATCTTTAGAAACCCAGCTGCCGATTTAAGCAATTGCATAACTTTTTTCAATAGCCTTTTTAGCATGCTTGAGGAAAAATATGTTTTACTAGAATCACCAGAAGACAAAGCGGAATTTTTAAGAAAGATAAAGCCATATATTGCAAGCATTCGGATACCATCAGAATTTAAAAAAGATATTCGTATGACGCAAATCGCTAAAATGAACAAGTATTCTTGGCAAAAAGCTTTAAGAATGTAAAACAAATAAATCGTTTCTCAATTAAACACAAAATTAAATTTACTTATCTTTATTAACTACAATCAAATTCGCATTGTAGTTTTTAACAATTATAATGACAAAAGATATTTTTTTCCTGTCCTTTGCTATTTTATCTTACTTTACCATTGAACTACTCAATTTGACAAATAGTCAAAAAATGCTATAATATGCGTCATTTAAGGGGGACAAACAATATGAATATAAATATGGACAGTTCTACTTTTAAAAGGCTACTTTCGATATCTAAAGCAAATCGAGTAGAGAAAAGCGGATATCTTTTAGGAACTAGTGAAAACCAAGATTTTTATATCACTTCAATTGAGATAGAAAGAGATGAGAATATAAAATCATCTACTAACAGACGAATAGATTATGAGATGAAAAACTATTTATCAGACTTTATTTTTCGTTTATCTTCTTTAGGAGAAAATGACGCACTAATAAGTTTTCACACCCATCCATCATTGCTAGGCTCAATTAATTTAAGTGAAGCAGATATCGATATGTTAAGTGCTAACCAAAGGATAGCAGATAAAATCGCAAATAGAATTCATCCAAACAGAAAAATAACTATCGTTGAAGGAGTTGTAAATTTAAGAGAAATGGCTTTTTTCTCGATAAATCAAGTTACTGGGCAAGTAGAAAGACAACCTTTATTTGTCGACGGGGCCGAAATTATACCAGTAGAAGGAAAGACACTTTTTGAAAGTATTAAAGAAGGATTTACGATTGGCCGTAAAAAAGTAGAAGAAAAAAGAAAAAATAGATAGTTAATGCATAAAAGATAAAAAAAGGGGGGGGGAAAATTTTCTATGGAAAGTCTTGAACAAATAGATATCGAAAATAATCGCATTAAAGAGCTTTTAAAAAAAATGAAATTAAAACAACTTAATCTTCAAGAGTATAGCGAACTACAAATGCTCCTTCTAAGAAGAGAAGCATCTTTCTCTAATTCTTATCCGCTAAGTAGGATAGCTGTTCTAGGAGATAAGATAATGTTTCTCGCTGATACTCATTCGGGAAATGGTAGAGCGGAAAAATTGGAATTTTTAGACATTGCCTATAATAATGCTCTTAAGCAAAATATTAAAGCAGTAATCCATGCAGGTGACTTAACCGAAGCCTGTCCAGTTGAACACGATAAAAAATTTGAAATCGTCTTGCAAGAACTCTTAAAAGCCTATGCTCATATGCCAAATGAAATAATTACAGGACTCGTACTCGGCAATCACGATTACTCAGCTATCAGAACTCATCCTAGCGTAATCCCTTATTATTTTAATACATCAAAAATATTTATTCTGGGGATGCAACAAGTTTTACTAAACTGGGGTGACACTAACATCCTCGTTAATCATCCAGTATCTCAACTAACTATGGTCGAAGACGGACATACTCTAGCCGATATTATTATAGAAGGGCATCACCATAAATTCGACTTTCACGAAGACGAACGCAAAATTGATTTGCCATCGGCATCTAGAGATGCCTTAGGATTTCTTGTCAGTTCACTCTATGATAAATATCGTCAAAAATACTCACGTTTATTTCTCACTGCGTCCAAACAAGATGAAAACATCGTTCTATTCGAAATCTATTCGATTGAATGCAATCGTTTTGAAGCTATTATCCCAACAGACACGATAGAATTAAACACAAAAACTAAACAGTTAAGACTATATAAGTAGTTAGAGTACCCACATAATAACTTTACTTCTGCTTTGGCAGTATGCTAAAATATAAATATAAAAATAGGGAGGTTTTATGGAACTGACGGAACTAAAAAAGAGAATTACCGATTATCAAAATGGAATAATTTACAATGATGATCCGAACTTCGTTTCTATCCTCGTCATAGAACGTTATTACAAAAAAAAGTTTCAAGAATATCTAGATAAAACTGCCGAATTTATGAGGTATTTAGAACAAAGCATCGACTTTTCCAAATACTTACAAAGAACCGTTAAAATGAATATCAGTCAAGTTGTCCTCAGAAGAAGTTATGACGGCAGTCTTTATCTCAAAATAGAGGGGACCGAAAAAAGTTCTTGGATTAATCCTCGAAAAAAAACAAATTCACATGGATACCACCAAATTAAGATAGACTTTAAAACATTGACTACAAAATGGGAAATAAATTACTATTATAATACACCTACCGATCCGACAAATATGTTTAAAGAAGACTCAGTTGTTCGCGAGTACATTGAATATCTCACAAAATTCATAGAAAACTATGATATGCGTTGTCTACGGCAACAATCGAGTATAGGTCTATATGTCGATATGTATTTCGATACGGAAAGTAGAGTTTTTGTTATAAACTTAAGTGATAGTGCTAGCGCAACTACATCTATGCCATATCCTTTTAACGCTGAAGGTACTGACATTTCAAAGTATGCAGGCAAATCTTATAACTTTTATTACTTTAAAAATGTTCTTGAAGGGGATGTCGATCTTCCAATCGATTATAGTTCAACGAGAAGAAGCCGTAATGCCGATGCAATAGCGTTTCTTTATCCCCATATTGGAGTAACACCCACAAACTTTCATACTGTCAACAGCGAGGTAACAAAATTTTTAAACAAAGATTTATTAGATGCTCTATATCTTTGTATAAAGGTCGACCCTTCTGGTTTATCTAAACGTGTCCAAGAAGAACTAAGACAAATCGAACTCGCGAACCGAACTAAATTATCTAAAGAAATGCAGAGTAACCTTATCTCTCTCAAAGAACAGCAAATTGCTAAATTGATGAGAGCTTATCAGCTTATTAAAGAAGCTACCGAACTCCTAGATGGAATTATGGGTAGCTTAGATTTTGAACCGATAAAATTAGAAAACATAGCTTCAGTTGTCTTCAAAAATGGTGGTAACCCTACTGCGAATGGTTATGTAGAATTTGAGGATTTTTTTAAAAACAACGCAATTCTTCGAATGCTCGATTTAAGTATGCTCGATTTAACAAATGTCGATATTCGCGGGATGGATTTCAGCGGAACTAACATTCATATTGACCCACAAATTATTTATAATAAAGATATGACAGACGTCAATGCCAACGGAATTAAATTTAGTCCGTTCACTGATTCTTTTGAAAATGTTATCTTAAACGGAGCAATTATCACAGACAAAGAAGCCAATATCGATTTAAATACAGTACAAAGTTACGATAGTAGAACCGTAATTAAAAAAGAAACTATAATGATAATATAATTTAAATAAAAGCTTTGTGAGCCAAAACTTAAAAGAATTATAAAATATAAGTATCACTTTAAAATAACCATGTCAAAATCTAAGCGCATAAGTTTATGCCCCCTTTTAAATTATATTGACAAAACATGCTAATCAGTTATAATAACTTTAAGTTTATGCGGGGTGGTTAAAATGGATGGAAGTCTTCTCACGGCATATAGGGAACAATTAGAAATGTATTCATCATTAACTCAAGAAGAGGTGGAAGAACTCTATGCTCGCGAAAGTATCCAAGATAAATCAGCTTCTGAGATTATAAAAGATATCGAAGAGGAAATCCGTGCATTAAAATCCGAACGTGAAAAAAGCATTAAAGAGATTCAAACATCAACTCGTGAACAATTTACAATCAGATATCGTGAAATAACTGCTAGAATTGCTACCCTTGAAGAGAAAAGAACTGAACTGAAACGAATCCAAAGAGAATTAGAAGAATTGGTGCCAGATATCGACGGCTCTGATGGACTCTCATCATCCATTGCAACAATCAATAAGCAAATAGAAAAACTTAAGAATGAATGGAATCAATTAAAAGATAAAGAACGGGCGCTAGCCAGCCAAGAAGATGAAATATACCGCGAAGCTAAAAGCAAAATAAACGCATTAGAAGAAAAACTTTCAAAAATCAAAGCAGATTATGCTTCGGTGTTTAAGCAGCTTTACTCTTCATCACGAGGAATAATCAGACGAAAGAGAAAATTCCCTAGTACAGAACTGCGCAATGAGATAGTACTGGGGCATTTAGGCCTAGCAAAGATTCTTGCTGCAAAATATTATATATTGTGTAATAAAAAAATCGAATTCGACGATTTACATCAAACTGCTTATGAAGCACTGATGAGTGCGGCACATTACTATATTCCCAGCCCTCGTGCAAAATTTAAAACTTACGCTACAAGATGTATCGAAAATAAATTGAAACGTTCAATCGGGGAAGCCAATAAGAGAAAAAGAAGAAGGCCTACTAAACCGTTAGAATTTATCGATGAAGAACTTAGAAGAATCGATTATGTACTGATGCTTGCCGATGCTTGCCGAAAAGTTCGGGGAAAAGATGGGAACAAACATTTTAGTAATCATTTCGATCTAAAACCAGTTGGAGTACAATATAACTTTAAACGTAGTATTAGGACTTATAATAGTAATCTTCGAAAGCTTGGATTAACAAAAGAACAGTTGCCAGCTTTTAAGGTAAAAAAATCCACAGCTGGGTTTCAAGAAATACTTGATAACGCTTTATCATATATGAAAGACAGTAAGATGAAAGTTCTTCTTAGTCCAGAAGATTTTGAAATGGCGAGTCTAGTAGTTTCAAACGGAAATCACGCAACTGATTTACGCGAAATTTATGAATTCTTATATGCGGTAGAACTATATCAAAGCAGACTACGAGATATTCGATTACTTTTAGAAGTTGAAATCGAACTCGCAAACGAAAAAGATGGAATTGTTCCCTCAAATGAGGAACTGCTCGATGAAATAAACCGACGTATTGCAATAGAGAATAAAGGTATATATAAAGCTCGAAAAAGCAATAATCACACTTTTTTAGAAAGTCTTCATAACTATGATGCTGTTTATTGCGATTTATGGGGCGTCAACTTTCTCGCGCAAAAATGGGAAACAGACAGTAGAGCCAGTGAAATAAAAAAACTAGAAGAAGATTTTGAATACATACAAAGTGATACTCTTGCTTACTATCGAAGTTTAATAGAAGACTTATCCTATTCCTTAGAAGATAAAATATATTTATATAGACATAACGAAGACTATGACGAATGTTCATCTTTCTTAGAAAATTGGGATGAAGAGCCATCAGAATACATAGAAAAAAGAGCATTTACAAAAGAACAAATAGAAAAACTTATTGCCGAATTAGAAGAATTTCCAAAAGAACAATATGTAGAAAGAGTCTTACAAAGGAGAAAGAGAATTACCTTAGAAACTTTAAACAGATATAATGCGGAAGTTATTGAAAAAAATAGAGCTTTAGAAAGTACTATAAGACTACAGACCGCTACTCACTATGTCCGCTATTGGACTATGGAGAAAGTTCAAGCTGCGACTGCATGGGTTAACGCTTTATATGAAAGTGGACTCACGATCGATAATTCTAATCCAAAAGAAACTAAAAAAACGAACCAGAGCGTCGAAGATGAGGCAATTGGCAATATCTTTATGAGTGATTATATCCACGAAGTAAATTGCCTACCTCCTTTAACGAAAGATGTATTACTCCTATACTATGATGAATTTGGCACACACAGTTTAAGTGCAAGCGAAATAGCCAAGAAATTGGGAATAACTGAAAAAACTGTTTATCGTGAAAAAGATAAGGCTTTGAGATTACTTAGAAAAAATGAGGTACTAAAGGCTTATCTTGAGTAAGCAATAAGCTATAAGAGAATTAGTCGACAACATAAATCGGAAAAAAAGAGACAAGTATTACCAGGTGCAACAGGTACAGGAAAGGCGTTTCACGATGGTCAATATAATCGCCCAGGTGAATAAACTCATACTCATACTGAACACAACAAAACACTTGCTGGACAATTATATAGTGAGTTCAAAAAATTATTTCAGAAACCGGTGCTCGCAGAAAAATATGAAGATAGAGGATGGAACCAAAGTGATGAGCAATCTCATACTTGGCAAAGAGATGGTATAGATATTTCTTTAAATACTTCTAGAAAAGTTCCCATTTCTCAAGAAAATTTTGAAGAGTTCATGGGTACAATCGCCAGAATTGCTTTAGAAGAAGGCAGTGATAGATTGGCGACAATGTTTTTCGATTGTAAACAAATGTTCGATAAATCGATAAATCATATCGACAGAATATGTGGAAAAGGAATTGTGGGATTTGGCAACCGAAGAAATTATAAATAAGGTTACTGAACAAAAACAAAATAGAATATAAAAAGCTCGATATACGATTATATCGAACTCGAGATTATAGATGCGAACATGTATCTTTTTTGTTACTCAGTTCTCACATCATTTACATTTCTGTATATTCGCTGACTTTACCGGAAAAATTGCTATGCTCGTTGACGATTAAACTTGTCGTTGTGATAAGCATACTGGCAATAGAAACTGCATTTTGGATAGTGTTTATGACAACTTTTTTTGAATCGATCACTTCGGAATCTTTTATAGACTCCCAGGTGTTTTTATTGATATTTAAAACTTTTTGAAAGTTTTCTTTTTTTAAAATATCTACATTTTTTTGAACATCCTCTCCGGCATTGATCAAAATCTGTCTAAATGGAGTGGAAAGAGCCTCTTTTAAAATCTTATCTCCGAAAGATTTAACGTCCAACATTTCACTAATTTTATAAAGTGTAACTCCAGCGCCTAGTACTATACCATCGACACTGGACGCTATAGCCGACAAGGCATCGTCAAAGCGCATTTTCTTTTCTCGTCTTTCGGTTTCAGTTTGAGCACCAACCATTATTTCTACAATTCCAGCTGTCAATTTCATATCTTCATTGTTTTCGGGCTTATCGAAAGCGAAAGTACTGATGGAAGAAGATAAGTTGACACTTTTAACTTGGCCTAAACTACTAAAGTTTAAATTCATCGCACTATCACAGATTGGAGCATTCGATATCGAAGACAGTTGATTCAATATGGTAAGACGATCTAGCCCAAAACCCGGATTTTTCAAAAGATATACTTTGACTCTGTCACTTAAGTATAGACTCATAATTTCGTTTACCAAAGAATCTCCATAATCATCTGCGACGATTAACAGTTCTCTCTTAGAGCTCATTAACTCATTTAAGATATTGGATAAAGAGTTCAAATCGTATAATTCGTCGTTTAATAGCAAAATATAAGGATCAAAAGTGGAAACATCTTTACCGTTTTGGAAATAATAAATAGAAGCAAGCAAAGTTTCTATCGTATATCCTTTTCTATAGATTACTTCCGTATCATTATCTCCATTCTCTCTTATTTTTATAGCGTCCTTATTTCGCACTTTTTGGTAAGCATCACTTATAATAGTTCCTATTTCTTTATCATTTGCGGATGTCGAAGCAATAAAGCTAAGTTGTCTATCCGTCGGCTTAATTGCATCCTCTTCGATTTTTGAAACTATCGTCTTTAAAGATTTATCTAATTCTCTTTTTAAAACGAGAGGATTATGTCCAGCTTCTATCAATTTCATACCACTTTGGAATATGCTTTGAAGTAGTACCAGAGTCGTAGTCGTTCCGTCCCCGACCGTTTCATTAGTCCTAATAGACGACTCTTTAGCAAGTTCTAAAATGGTATTGACTACCTCGTCTTCGCTTTCGATATTTTGAGCAATCGTCACACCATCGTTAGTTATAAATGGGCTGAAGGCAGAGTGGTCAATTATGGCATTACATCCCTTCGGTCCCAAAGTAGTTTTAACAGTATTGCAAAGTAAATCGATTGCCTCTAGCATCTTTTCTCTTAATTCTTGTTCTGTAATAACTTTTTTCATTTTTCATCCACCTCAATTATATATTTCCAATATTTTTTAGGCATAAAATTGCAACGACAACGTTCATTTTTACGGTTTTCGATACCGATAGTTTTATAAAAGCTTTTCCACATATCCTGTATTTTCTCTTCATCTTCGGAATAATCGCCGATAGTCAATTTGATATCTCGACCATCGACTAAGTAAACTTCCTTTTTATCGTATATTGCTAGTATGTCTCTTCCTGTATCTTTGATAACCCAGAACTCATTTTTAAGTCTAACAGCAAAATGCTTAACCAAAATGAGCAAAACATTATTCGTTGGCGCAAATTCAGCGTATAAAGCACCAGTACTTAATTCCTTAAATCGTAAAAAGCCCTTGAGTTTGTGATTCTCTCTACTTACATATTTCGATGTTTTTAAAGCCTCGGCTATGTATGGTATTTTGTACATATCGAATATTTTGTCCTCGTACTTTAAACTGTAATATAAAAAGTAATATATGAGCATCTCTTTATTTTCGTTTGCCGACAAATATAAATAATAGAGCGTATTGAATATTCTTGAACCCATATTTTGGTTTATATTTTTTATTACGTTTTCATCTTCCTTGATATCTAATGTGATCGTTTTGTCGAATAGATTTCCACAGTAATCGTCCGGTTTTATATTGGCCGGTATTTCATTTTGCAAAAATAACTTTTTAATCAGACACAATAAACTTATAAATGAACCGTCGTAAATATATATATAATCGGTTTTTCTCATGGGAACAAACTCAACTGATGAGACTGTTTATTATCGGGAGAAGTTTCTCCCAAAACTAAATTTCTTTCTAAAAATTTACGATCGATAAACGACTCATCTATAAAATACTTTCCATTACAAGTTATAAAATATTTAGCGCGTTTTAAGACTATACCCATTTTCTTT
>CAZLNI010000044.1:8404-9330 GCA_964560995.1 uncultured Muribaculaceae bacterium | reverse complement strand
GTTCGAGTCCTATATTGCTCACCAGATGATTATTAGCCTTTTTAAGGCTTTTATTTTGCTTGAAAAAAATGCTGAATTAAGTTATATTAATTATATGGAAGAAATGGAGGATATAATGAAAAAATTTGTCTATGTATTAGGAATAATGATGCTGACATTGATACTTGTAGGGTGTGGCGAAAATAAAAATATTGAGGGCAGTCTCGAAGATATTATGACGAAACTATATGCTGGCATTGGAGAAGATGAAATGCCTATGATGGTCGAAAATATTTCTTTAGGAGATGAAAATTTTATAAATTTCGCATTTGCTGAAGTCGATTATAAAGAGGCTATTGCTAGTGAAAGTATGGTAGGTTCGGTCGCACATTCAGTGGTACTAATTAGGCTGAAAGACTCAAAAGATGCAGATAAAGTTGTAAAAGAAATAGACGAAAAAGCAGATACACGCAAGTGGGTGTGCGTCGAAGCGGAAAATAAGTATGTTTTATCTAAAGGAGATTTAGTAGTTTTGATTATGTCTAATGAGTTAGCTCCTAAAATAAAAGAGAATTTTGAAAATTTAAAGTAGGGGAAAACATGGTATTTTCTAGTATAAGTTTTCTCTTCTTTTTTTTGCCTATCTTATTATTAGTTTATTATACTGTCCCTAAGAAAAATAGAAATTTGGTACTATTAGTTTTTAGTTTGCTATTTTATTATTTTGGTGAAAAGTGGTATTTTTTACTATTATTTGCCTCTTGTGTAGTGAACTATTTTTTAGGAATAATAATTGATAAAACTGGTAAAAAGCATTATTTAATAATCGGCATATTAATAAATCTAGGCACATTAATATATTTTAAATATACCAATTTTTTTATTGATAGCTTTGCTAACGTTTTTAATCTTAATATAAATTTTTTAAATATTACTTTGCCATTAGG
>CAZLNI010000044.1:0-8394 GCA_964560995.1 uncultured Muribaculaceae bacterium | reverse complement strand
ATTTAATAGATGTATATAGGAAAGATGTCCAAATTCAAAAGAATTTTGTCTTTTATGCCACTTATATAACATTATTCCCACAATTGATCGCGGGGCCTATTATCCGTTATAAGGATGTCGCTGAGGAACTGAAATATAGAAAAGAAAGTATAGATTTATTTAGTGAAGGTGTTCACCGATTCGTCATCGGTTTAGCTAAAAAAGTGTTGCTTGCTGATGTGTTATATACTATTTGTGATAGTGTGATAGCTAGTGAAATGTCAAAGATTTCTTATTGGTTAGTTGCCTTATTATATACGTTACATATCTATTATGATTTCTCTGGCTATTCGGATATGGCGATAGGACTGGGTAAAATGTTCGGTTTTAATTTCAAAGAGAATTTTAATTATCCTTTATGGGCGACGTCGATTACAGATTTTTGGCGTAAATGGCATATGTCTTTATCTTCGTTTTTTAAAGATTACGTATATATTCCATTAGGGGGAAGTAGATGTTCAATTATTAAATATGTGAGAAATATATTTATAGTATGGCTTCTCACCGGATTATGGCATGGGGCGTCTTGGAATTTCGTCTTATGGGGAGTCTATTTCTTTATATTCTTGTTATTGGAAAAGTTTGTTTTGAGTAAAGTTTTAAAAGGTGGGTGGTTATCTAGAGCTTATACGTTCGCGATTGTTTTAATCAGCTTTGTTATTTTTAAGTCAACAAATATCAACGAAATAGGGAACTTTTTATACAAAATGGTTGATTTTCGCGAGTCATTTATGAATCAAGAAGTGTTCTTTATATTAAAAGATAATTTTATCATCTTGTTAATTGCAATAATTGGAAGTGGACCATTTATAAATACATTAATAAAAAAAATACGGAAAGGTAAAATAGAAAAGTTAGTTGAAGTGTTAGATGTGGTATTTGTTATAGGACTGTTTATTATGTCTATCGCAAAGATATTATCTGGTTCTTTTCAACCATTTATCTATTTTAGATTTTAATTATGAAAGAAAAAGTAACAATATTGGCATTTTTAATAATTATTTTTGGGTGCTCTTTTTTAGGTATCGTCTTACCAAAAAAAGAAATTTCGCTATTTGAACGTCGCAAAACAATGTCATGCGAGAAACTAAAGGAAGATTTTTTTGAAAATTTAGATGATTATTTGAGTGATCATTTTCCTTTTAGGGAAACGCTTATTTCGTTAAACAATTTTACTGAACGAGAAATTTTTAACAATTCAAGTGCAAATGACGTATTTGTAGAAAATGGGTATTTAATAGAAAAGAATTATCCTTTGAACGAGAAAAGTTTAGATAGTTTTATTAAGAAGTTAGCTTATATAAACGATAATTATCTTCAGAATAGTGATGTCTATTATACTTTGATTCCAGACAAAAGTTATTTTTTAGAAGAGGGAGTGAGGATAGATTTCGATTTGATAAAAGAGAAGATTAAAGAGTTAAATATCGATTATATCGATGCGTTCGAAGTTTTCGAGCGAGATGATTACTATAAAACTGATATACATATAAAACAACCGGCGTATTTAAAGTTTATTTCTGAAGCTGCAAAGGAAATGCACTTCGATTCAGAGGAGATTAAATACAAAGAAAACCGAAGTAGCAACTTCTACGGAGCTTCTTACTCAAAAGTGGCTTATGTCAAACCAGACGATTTAGTTTATTTGACGAACGAAATGACAGATGCTTCTAAAGTCCAACATTTAGAATACGGTGTTAAAAGAGTTTATAATGAGACTGCTTTAAATGGTATTGATGCATACAACGTATTTTTAGATGGACCAAGTGCGCTTTTAGAAATAGAAACTGCTTCTCCGAGTGATAAAGAGATTTTAATTTTTAGAGATTCTTTCGCTAGTAGTATGGCTCCGTTGCTCATACCATATTATAAAAAAATAACTTTGATAGATTTAAGATATATAAGTTTTGAGCAAGCTTTATCTCATGTATCATTTGATAATAAAAGTGTATTATTTATGTATAGTACTCTAATGGCTAATAAAAGCGATTTACTTAAAGTAACAGTAAAGTAAAGGAAGGTAGTGTAATGATGGAAGAATATTTCGATTTATTAGATGAAAATGGCAATAAGACAGGAAAGACGAAGTTGAGAAAGTTAGTCCATAGAGATGGGGATTGGCATCGAGCAGTACACATTTGGATTTATAACGACCGTAAAGAGATTTTGTTGCAGAGACGGAGTCCTAACAAAGATAGCGACCCGAATCTACTCGATATATCCTGTGGTGGGCATCTCACAAGTGGAGATGATTCCTTAACAGGTGCTCTTAGGGAGTTAAAAGAAGAGTTAGGACTGAGTGTTAAAAAGGAAGAACTTAAATATATTACGACTCTTAAAAGGAGCCCTAAGCATGATGATGGATTTGTCGACAACGAATACGACGACTTATATCTTTTAAAAATCAATAAAAGCTGCGAGGAGATGCAGTTTCAAGAGGAAGAAATATCCGAAATCTTTTTTATAGCATATGACGATTTCAAAAAAATGGTCGAAGAGGGAAGAGAGGACTTAGTTAAACTGCCAGATGAATATCCTATCTTGTTTGATGAATTAGATAAAATTTTTAGTAAATTTGATTAAAGAAGTTGACAAAAGGATTTCTTTTTAATATAATGTTAATAACAGATGAGATAATCTGTTAAACTTTTACATATACTTATTATCAATTTGTTAATAAGAAAGAGGAAGAGGAGATTTGATGAAAAAGTTTAATGCTAAAAAAGAGACGGAAAGAGTTATTAAATTCATAAGAGAGTACTATCAAAAGAACAATTTGGGTGGAGCTATTCTCGGTATAAGTGGTGGCAAAGATTCGGGAGTAGTCGCCGGGTTATTTGTCGAAGCTTTAGGAAGTGAGAACGTTTTAGGCGTCACGATGCCATGTCACTCTAAAGAAGAGGATAAAATCGATGCCAAATTAGTAAGCGATTATTACGGTTTCGAATTGATAAACTTCGATATAACTGCTACGTTTGATACTTTTAAGGATGAACTACAACACTTGGGAACTTTTAGTATAGAGGATGCGAAAAATAGCGATATAAATTTAAAGCCTAGATTGAGAATGGCTACCTTATATTACTTGGCCGCACTATACTCTAGTTTAAGAAATAAGACATATTTAGTTGTGGGTACGAGTAATAAATGTGAATTATACGTAGGTTATTTTACTAAATGAGGAGATTCCGTACACGATATTTCTCCTATAGCGGATTTTACAGTCGACGAAGTCATTGCAATTGGTGAATACTTGAAGGTTCCAGAAAAGGTGCTTTATAAAAAGCCTAACGACGGATTATCTAATCAAAGTGATGAAGATAAACTGGGCGTAAAATACAGCGATATCGCCGCGTTTATGGAGGATGAAAATTCTGTCAGTAGTGACATAGCAAATAGAATTAGAAAGCTGCACAGAAATAATCTCCATAAGTTTAACATACCAACTTATAGACAAGGAGAAAATTCTGAAAGTGAGATAGAATCTTGAAAGTTGGCGTTTTTGGAGGTTGTTTTAATCCTATACATAATGCCCATTTAACAATCGCTGAAGGGTTAGTTAAAAAGGGATACGTCGACAAAGTTATTTTTGTTCCAACGGATTCTTCTTACGATAAAAAAGATCTTATACCATATGAATTTCGCGAGACGATGATAAAATTGGCAATAGAAAATTACGATTTTTTAGAAGTATCGAATGTAGGAACATTAAGAAACAACCGTTA
This sequence comes from uncultured Muribaculaceae bacterium, assembly GCA_964560995.1. GTDB lineage: Bacteria > Bacillota_I > Bacilli_A > RF39 > UBA660 > RUG11867. Next base: position 4,630 of record CAZLNI010000044.1, on the reverse strand, counting down.
TACTTATCAAGTATTAGACAAATTGGCTGAGGATAATTTGCAAGATAGATTTTATTTTATATGTGGTACGGATAATTTAAAAGAATTGGATACGTGGAAAGAATATGAATATATATTAGATACTTATGGCATCATAGTTATTAGACGTGATAAAGATGATTTAGATAAAATATTGAAGATGTATGAGCCACATAAAAGTGGTATAATAGTATCAGATATCGAGACAGGAGAAATTTCTTCTACGATGATAAGAGAACTTATAAAAAGGGGCGACATAGACAGAACCAAGTCTTATCTAGACGAAAAAATCGTCCAATATATCGAAGATAATGGACTTTATGCGAAGAAAGGAGATAATAATTCATGAAGGAAGTTGTAGAAATCTTAAGAAAAAAGGGCATGACTATTAGTACGATGGAATCTTGTACTGGTGGATTCATCGCCAATGAGATAACGAATATAGAAGGTGCGAGTGACGTTTTAAAGTTCAGTGCAGTTACTTATTGTAACGAATTTAAAATAAAGATGGGTGTCGATGCCGAAGTAATCGATAAATACTCCGTTTATAGTATCGAAACTGCTAGAGAGATGGCTAAGAATATAAGCAAGTTTACCAAGTCAGATTTGGGAGTAGGCATAACTGGCAAATTGAATAGAATAGATAAAAATAATCTCAGTGGAGCGGATAACAGAGTTTTTGTAAGTATCTATAGGAAAGATATGGGCGATTACAGTGACTTTTATATCGACGTCAAAGAGGGGAGCAGAAAAGCTAACAAGGAAATTGTAGAGAAAGAAGTAGTGAAGAGGATAATAGAGCTTTTGTAAAGTTTTAGGAAGGTGTAATGATGGAAAAGAAGTATAGTTCAGAAGAAGAGTTTTTAAAGGATTATAATCCAGGCGAATTCGAAAGATTATCTTTGACTGTGGATATTTTAATGTTGAGCATTTCAAACGAAGAGACGACAAATTATCGAAAAACCGATAAGAAGAAAATGAGTGTTCTTCTTGTGAAAAAGACTAATTATCCTTTCAAAGGCAAGTGGTGTCTTCCAGGAGGTTTTATCGGTATCGACGAGGAACTAGAGGAGGCGCCTAAAAGGATTTTAAGAGAAGAGACGAACTTAGAAAACATCTACCTAGAACAACTTTATACTTTTGGCGGGGTGAAAAGGGACCCACGGATGAGGATAGTATCGACTGCGTATATGGCATTGGTCGATAAAGCGGCGATTAAAAACCATTTGAGCGATTCTGCATCTTGGTTCGATATAGTTCTTTTAGAAGAAAAAGACGACATCGTCGATATCGTTTTAGATAATGGCAGCGAAAAAATTTCATTGTCTATCAAAAAGGTGCTACGTGAATTGACAACGGATAGGTATTCTTTCCATATCGTGAAGAACGACTTTCTGGCATTTGACCATCCTCTCGTCTTGTTGGCAGGTTTAGAAAGACTCAAAAATAAGGCAGAATATACCGATATAGTATTCAACATGATGCCAGAGTTGTTCACATTAGGAGAGTTACAACAAGTGTACGAAGTGATATTAGGCAAAAAACTATTAGACCCTGCTTTTAGACGGATAATCGCCCATAAAGTCGAAAAGACAAACAAAATGAAAACAGGGGAAGGCCATCGGCCATCGGCATTTTATAAATATAAAAAATAGGTCAATTAAAAAACGCTTCTATACAAGAGGCGTCTTTTTTTCATCATTTTTAATATCGCGTAGATTGTTTAGAGACTTCATAATTTGTTCTCGAACTAGAAGCGCTGATTCAGCTTCTAAAATCTTCTCTTCATTCTTAGAAATGGAGTCTCTTAAATCTCTCGCCACTTCTGGGTTATCGTTTTGAGCTTTTCTATAAGCTTGCCTGTCAGCTTCTATCTGGACATTTGCTTCACTTTTTAAAGTAGAAGACTCTGCAATTACTCTTTGTATTTGATTTATAACTGTTTCTATTTCTTCTAAGGAAGCTTGTGAACAAGCTTTATCGAATTCCATGTTTATCTTATCTAAAAGAATAGGTAGATTTGTTAAATCTTCGCTTTCTTCTTTTTGAGCCAGCATCTCTAAACAAGTTTTCAATCCAAGAAAATTTGAAACAGGGAATAATTTCGACTTTTTTGCAATAGTCATCATCTTCGTAAGGGCTTCGGTATATTTATCCATGAAGTTTACAAAATCTATTTTCGTTTCTTCTTCCATCGGTTTTTCCTCCTATCGTATATTTTAATTATAAGTTATTTATCTCATTTGTCAAGCAAGGTATGTAAAGCTATAGTCTAGTTTCTTTAATCACTGCTTCTAATATATAGCCATACTTATTTAGGGCAGTTTCTCCATGCATTACTAGAAAATCATCGATAGTGACAGTTCTTTTTTCGCTGTTAACGTTCGTGACAATTATCGCCTCGGTCGATTCGGTTTCGCCTTTAAAAAGGGCAAGAGTCTTTTTGGCATCGACGAAGACGACACCTAAAACTTCTTCTATATCGCAAGAGAAGTCAGAATTGTCGCCAGTATACTTTGTAATAAAGACGGAAGCTTTTGCGCGGTCTTTTATTATTCTGCCGTCTTTTTTTACTTTATCCATCTTCCAAGGAACAACAGATATTAATTTCGATAAAGCTGGATCGACGGTAAGTCCTATTTCCTCTTTTGTCTCGCGTATCAAAGCCTCTTCTACTGATTCACCTGCATCGACGTGGCCAGAAGACGTCGTGTAAAATTTATTTGAATCCTTTCTTATTTGAAAAATTACTTTTCCATCGTCAGTATATAGCCAGTTGTGAACAGTTTTATGCCATAGACCTTCACTATGAACGACTTCTCTCGTCTCTCTTCCTAAATAGTTATCATTTTCATCATAATAATCTAAGTATTCCATTTTAGTATTCACCTTTCTTTTTTGAATTTTCAAGAATAAAATATTCTATATTAGGAATCGTGTCGGTAAGGAAGGCATATTGATTAAAGTACATTATTACCTCGGAAGAGTCACCTCGACCATAATAACCATTTGGTACTTTATCATTAACCTTCATAGTGCCTTTAAAAAACTTTATAAAGTCTGGGTTGGCTTTGTTAATCCTTTTTAAATAATCTTTTGCCTTAGTGTCATTACCAAGTTTATAATAGAGGGCAAATAGCGGGAATAACATTTCTAAATCTTCTTCCTCATATTTTTTATAAAGATTTAACATCTCTTTTTCTTCTTCAAAGTAAGCATACATAGCCATTAATAAATATCTGGCTCCAGTATTGTCATTTTCATTTAAGCGCAATATCTCTTTGCAGACATCTATTGCTTGTTTCATTTTACCATCACATATAAGGTAATCTGCTTTTGTATAAAGACCTCTAATGTATGGTCTAGTTTCAAAAATACCGTAAAAAAGTCCTATATTGTCCTTTTCAAAAAACTTTTCTTTTTGTAGCCGATTCTTTTCAGCCTCTAACCCTTCTTTTAATAGTTTTTCTCTTTTTAAAGAATTTTCTTCAAGATGAACTTGAAAAATAATTGCATCAAAGCAAGCAGTGCATGTTTCGTAGGCTTGCTTTGCCAATTTTATAGCGCGATTCTTTGTTTTGGCTGTTTTAGCTTGTTCAAGTAACTCATAAGCATCATCTAATGGGGAATTTTGATATGTGATTTCTCCATTATTATATTTTTATAAATTCTTGTAATTTTTGGTTTAATTCTTTTTCATTTTTTGCATCGGTATTTGCTAAAAACTCATTTATCATGTTATTTAATTTGTTATCCATGTATTTTTACTCCTCTTATTTATCTATTAACCAATCTAATATGTTTTTATGAATTATGCCTTTTAGGTCATTACCATCTTTTGTGAAATAAATATGTATACTAAGGCTAATCAGTTATCAAGTATTATCCTCTTTTTAACACCATGTTTGTTTATTTTTTATATTTAATATTTATTAATATTTGAGATGGCATTGTGATTTAGTATCTGCTATTCTATTAAATAATTCTCTCTTATTGCCATAACTGTTCCTCCCGTATCTATTATATATTATTTATTTCAAAAAGTCGATTTTGTCTTGTGTAAGCAAACATATGAGAACTCTTTTATTCACATTTACTGTTCTATTAAATTGCATATGTATGACGATGATGATATAATATTCTTAACATACGACATATTTTTTATAGTTTTTAGTGCATAATAGAAAAAAGAAAAGAGGGTAAGATGAAAAATAAAATAGATAAAAGGCTCGTTATAATGATAATACTTGTAGTGTTCGGTGTTGCTTTACTAATTCCCTTCTTAAACAGTCGCAAGTTTGAAGAAAAAATTCACCATGTAACGGGGATAGTTATCGATGCTGACGAAGAAAATACGATTATCAAAACGCCAGATGACGAGCTTTATGAATTCGATAAAGACGACGTGAATGAAAAACCTGGCACAGAAGTATCAATCGATTATAAGCAAGAGGCAGGCAGTAGTAATACGAGTACGACTAAGCCTCCTAGTAAGCCTTCGAAACCTTCGACACCGTCCACGCCAGTAAAACCTGCTGATGATGATATGAAAAATGAAGTTATCGATTATACTGTCGTCGAGCCTTCGAAGATTCCAGATGCGTGGTTGGAT
>CAZLNI010000043.1:0-9565 GCA_964560995.1 uncultured Muribaculaceae bacterium | reverse complement strand
TTTTAATAGTGCAAATATTATAGCATGGCCAACAGTTTCTACGGCTTTATTTAAACATAAAGATTCAGATATATAAAGAACGTATGAAGAGGAATCGATGGGAACACATATTATATATTGTTTTATACCATTTGTTATGGATGCTTTAAATAATGAAAAAGTGATTGTGGTTGATGAACTTGATAAAAGTCTACACCCTTATTTAGTTGAAATGATTGTACAAATGTTTAATGACCCAGAAATAAATAAAAATGGCGCTCAGCTAATTTTCAATACTCATGATACTAATTTGTTAAAATTAAATATTTTAAGAAGAGATCAGATTTGGTTTACAGAAAAAAACAGCAACAATGGAGTTAGTGATTTATATCCTCTTAGTGATTTTTCTGTAAGAAAAACAGAAAACATTGAAAAAGGATATATGCTAGGAAGATACGGTGCAGTACCTTTCATAAAGAACGATTTTATTTTATGGGAAGAAAAATAAAGAGTAATAGAAAAATTAGTAGTGATAGAGTAGGAAAAACAAGGAAGCAAAAAAGTAAAATATTGATTGCGTGCGAAGGAAATAATAAAACAGAAAAAAATTATTTTAATAATTTTGAAAATGGTCAAAAAAGTTATAATATAACTTATACAAGAGGAAACGATACAGATCCATTAAAGTTAGTACAAATGTTAATTAGAGGAATCGAGGAGTTAGAGTTAGACTTAACTGCTGAAGATAAAGCCTATGTCGTTTTCGATACAGATATGGATTTAAATAAAGATATAATTATTAAAGAAGCCATAGAATTAGCAAAAGCAAATAATATAAAAGTTATAACGTCTACTCCAAGTATAGAGCTATGGTTTTTATTGCATTATGAATATACAACAGCTAGTATGAGTAATGATGACGTTAAAAAGAAATTAAAAAAACATTATCCAAAATATGAAAAAAACATTAATATATATCCAATAATCAATCAAAATGTCAATAAAGCTATCGGAAGAGCTAAAAGGTTAGAAAAATACCAATTAGATAATGGGAAAAAAATAGGAACGGTGGATGCGAATCCCAGTACAGAAATGTATAAGATAGTAGAAGACTTATTAAAAAAATGAGAACAATTATTCTCATTTTTCTATGCCTTCTAGCTTGACGCTCACTAACTTAGAGACACCGGATTCTTGCATTGTTATGCCATATAGAGTATTTGCATATTCCATCGTCTTCTTCTTGTGAGTGATGACGATGAACTGTGTCTTATGTTCGTACTCTTTTAGGTATGTTCCGAATGTATCGACATTGGCTTCATCCAAAGCAGCTTCCACCTCGTCTAAGATACAGAAAGGAACTACTTTGACATTTAATACGGCAAAGAGAAGGGCAATCGCCGTCAACGTCTTTTCGCCACCAGATAAAAGAGTAATATTTTTTAGCTTTTTGCCAGGTGGTTCGGCGATGATGTCGACACCGGTTTCTAATAAGTCGAGTGGGTTCGTCATCACGAGTTCACCGTTTCCACCCTTAAATAATCGTTTATAGACATTTTTAAACTCGGCATTGACTTTATCGAAAGTACTTTTGAATTCTTTTTCCATCGTGGCATCCATTTCGCTAATGACGCTTAATAAATTGTCTATCGATTCTTTTAAGTCTTTCTTTTGTTCCATCAAGAACTCATAACGAGTGTTTATCCTTTCGAATTCGCTTATCGCTCCTAAGTTGACTTCGCCTAGATCTTTTATGCTTTTTCTCAACGTTTGAACACGGCCTCTGTTTTCTTCGATGTCATCTTTAATTTCATAAGTCGATTTTGCTCTTTCATAGGTGATGTTGTATTCATCCGTTAATCTTAGGAGTAGGGTATCTAACTTGATGTCTAATTTCCCTAACTTTATTTCTATTTCCTTTAAATCGTTTGTCTTTTTGTTATATTCGCTGTTCTGTTTACGGTTTTCTAGTTCTATTTCCTGTATTTCCGTATTAAGTTCCGATTTGCGGGCTTTAAGTTTATCCAAATTAGATGCTACAGTCGACTTCTCGCGTTCCTTTTCGTAATACTTATCGACCGCTTCGTCGAGTTCTTTATCGAGAGTACTCGCCTTTATACCTTCCGTACCTTCTAATTCGCTTTTCTTAGAGTTGATGCTCGATGTAGTATTGTTGGCAAAAATCTCTTTATTTTTCTTTGTCTCTTCTAAAGCGATCAGTTCTACTTCATAGGAGTTTATATTCTTTCTTAAAATCTCTTCTTCTTCTGTGATGCTAGTTAACTTATCGTTGTTTTTAGCGATTTCTGCTTCTATTCTTTTGACTTCTCCTTCTAAAACTTTTATGTTATTTTTCTCAGTAAGAGTATTTTTAAAAGTTTTAGCTGAACCGCCCGTTACTGAACCACCTGTATGCAGTATTTCTCCATCTAGAGATACGACGCGATAGGTATAGTGAATCAACTTACCGATGCGGTTCATAGCATCTATATCGTTTACGACGATGACGTTTCCTAAAAGATTCCAGACGATATTCTTGTATTTAGTATCATAATCGACTAAATTCGCGGCAATACCGATGAATCCCTCTTCTCGTTCAATCATATTCATCGTCATTTCGTCGACATTTTTGGCTTTGATGACGTTTAGAGGAAAGAAGGTGACTCTTCCTAAATGGTTATCTTTTAGATATTTAATCGCTTCTTTGATTACCATTTCATCATCGGCGATGACGACGTTTTGCATAGCTCCAAGAACCGTGTCGATGGCGAGGGTATAAGTTTCTTTAATTTCGATTTTGCTAGCAAACGTACCGTGCAAACCTTTTAAACGGGGATTAGACAATAAAGACTTAATAGAAGAGGGAAGTAGGATATCGTTTTCGATGTTAGATTTCATGATTTCCATCTTATTTCTAGTCTCGTTTAACATCCTCGTTTTCAAGTTGATTTCACTCGTCATATTGTTGCGTGTTGCCACTACTTTGCGCAAATCAGCTTCCAAAGATTCCTTCTTAGCTTTTGTGACGCTTATCTTATCGTTTAACTCTTCAATTTCTCTAGAAAGACTTAATAAAGAACTTTCCAAAGACTTGATATTTTCTTTTAACGTCAAGATGTTGCTTTCTAGTTTGACGTCGTCGACCTCATACTTCTTGCGTTCCATTATGAGTTGCTTAGTAGCTTCCAAGTTCGACAGCTCTTCCGTTATTTTGAGCAAACTTTGACTCTGTGTATTGATATCGTTTTCTATTTTTAATAATTCTAGTTTTAATTTTTCTTGGTTCGCGTCATCCTTCGAGTTATCGGCATCGATGTTAGCAATCTCTTCTCTTAGCTCGGTCGCCTTAGCTTTTAAGTCTTCATATTCCTCGTTGATATTCGTGACGTCGTTTACGAGTAAGCTTATTTCGATGCTTTCGAGTTCGCTTTTAAAGGATTCGTACTTTTTGGCTTTAGTGGCTTGCTCCCTAAGTGGCTCTAAGCTGACTGAAAGCTCGTTTATGATGAGGTCTATTTTCGATAGATTGTCGTTAGTTTTATCGAGCTTTTTTAAACTCTCTATTTTGCGAGTTTTATATTTCAATACGCCGGCTGCTTCTTCGATAATGGCTCTTCTATCTTCTGGGCGACCGTTTAATATTTCTCCGATGCGCCCTTGACTTATGATGCTGAAAGCCTCTTTGCCAGCGCCCGAATCTAAAAATAAATCGGTTATATCTTTACGACGAACTTTAGAATTGTTAATTAGATATTCGTTCTCGCCAGAAGAGTAGACGATGCGTTTAATCTCGATTTCAGCAAGGTCGCTGTTTAAGTAGTGGTCGGCATTGTCGAAGGTCAAAGTGACACTGGCACGCGTAAGTGGTTTGCGGGAGGCGCTTCCTTGAAATATGACGTCGCTCATCGCATTGGCACCTCTTAGAGCTTTTACCGATTGTTCGCCTAATACCCATTTGACGGCGTCGACGATATTCGATTTACCGGAGCCATTTGGACCGACGATGCCCGTTATGCCGTCTTTTATTTCTATTTCTATTTTGTCCGCGAACGATTTAAAACCGTAAGCTTTTATACTCTTTAATTGCATAATCTTACTCCTTTTTATCTAGAACAGCTTTTTTATAGGCATCTTCAGCCGCTTTCTGTTCTGCTTCTTTTTTACTTTTACCCGTTCCTGTTCCATAGACGATGTCGTCGACGACAACCTCGAAAGTGTAGGTTTTATCGTGGGCAGGACCGATATCGCTTACAAGACGATATTCTAAAGATTGCTTTGTTGTCTGCATCATTTCTTGTAGCAAAGATTTATAATCCTTATAAAAGATATAGTTATTTTTGATAAATGGCGTGATTACTTCTAAGATATACTTTTTACATACTTCGTAACCGCACTCTAAGAATATAGCACCCAAGATAGCTTCGAAGACGTCTGCAATTATCGTCTCGTTAACGTTATGTATCTGACCATTTCCGACGCGGATATAAGGTATAAAACCTACGACTTTAGCGTACTCATAATTCGCATGCTCACATACATAACGGGAACGAATCTTCGTCATATCGCCTTCGCGAAAGTTGCCGTGTTCAAAAAAATATTCACTCGTGATGAGTTCCAAAACGGCATCTCCTAAAAATTCTAATCTCTCATAATTTTCTCCACCGTGTTCGTTCGAATAGGATGAATGCGTAAGTGCCGTCCACATTGTGTCTTCATCTTTAATATGAATTCCATATTTTTCTAGAAATTTCATCGTTATCACCAAACACTATTATACACCTAAGCCCTCTGTTTATCTACCTTTATTTAGTTTTGTTTTACAAAAGGAACAAATTATAGTAAAATTATCTTGTGTTAAAAAGTAAGGATGATTTAAATTGAAAAAGAACATTAAGATATTATTAGCGTTGTTTCTAATCGCGATCACGATGACGAGTTGCTTTAAGAGAGATGATTTAGAAGGAGTAGACATATATACGACAGTTTATCCTATTCAATATGTAACGGAATTTCTATATGGCTATAACTCAAACGTTTCTTCCATCTATCCAGCTGAACAAAATATCGACGAGTATACTCTCACCGAGAAGAGATTAGAAGATTATTCTAAGGGAGCGATATTCGTATATAATGGTCTATCAAATGAGAAAGCTATGGCGAGAGACCTATTAAACAAAAATAAAAATCTCGAAATTATCGATGTTTCACAAGGACTAGAATACGACCATTCAGTAGAAGAATTATGGATGAATCCCCGCGACTACTTGATGCTCGCGCACAACATAAAAAATAGATTAGAAGAGTGTATAAAAAACAAATATATTATCGAAGAGATTAATAAGAATTATGAAGATTTAAAAGTATTGATAAGCTCATTCGATGCCGAATTAGAGACGGCAACAGACAATGCATCTGATACCAATATCTTAATCGCGACGGATACTCTTACGTTTTTATCTAAATACGGTTTCACTGTCACGAATATAGATGAAGCAAACGGTGATTTGTCTCAGACTGTAAAGACGAAGGCTAAAAAGCTTTTAAGCGATAAAACCGTCAAATACATCTTCATGCTCGATAATCAAGAAGAAACAGATACGATTAAAGAATTAGTGGGAGCAGGCGCTACTGTCGTGAAGCTTAGAAGCATGACAATTTTAAGCGAAGAGGACATCCAAAACCAAGCCAATTATAAGACGATGATGAGAGATAACGTCGAAGCTATAAAAAGAGAAATATTCGAATAAAATGTTGCACCTTTTAGGTGCTTTTTTATTATTAATTTATCAATAAGAACCATATTTATAACTTGAAATTATACTTTCAAAATTATATAATTTAAAATAATAGAGGATGTGAAAATATGAAAAAAGTTATGGATGGTTGTAGTGCTGTAGCAGAAGTTGCTTATAAATTCAGTGAGCTTGCGAGTATCTATCCGATTACTCCTGCGAGTCCGATGGCTTCTTCGATGGATGAAAGAAGGACAGAGGGGGTCAAAAATCTATTCAAGACAAAAGTCGAATTGATCGAGATGCAGTCGGAGGCTGGAGCAGCAGGTACGATGCACGGTGCATTACTTGCAGGATCACTCGCATCGACTTTTACGGCTAGTCAAGGTCTACTTTTGATGATTCCTAATATGTATAAAATGGCAGGAGAAGGGTTACCTGGAGTCATCCATGTCGCCAGCCGTACTATTGCCACACACGCTCTTTCTATTTTTGGCGATCACAGCGATATCTATGCGACGCGCGAGACGGGATTTTGCATGTTATCTTCAGCCAGTGTACAGGATGCCCACAATTTAGCGGCCGTTGCCCATCTATCCGCTATTAAAGGAAGTGTTCCTTTCTTACACTTTATGGATGGCTTCCGTACGAGTCATGAAATCAACAGAATAGAACTATTAAAAGATGATGATTTGATTAAATTATTAGATAAAGAAGCCTTAGAACGCTTTAGAGGACGTTCGTTAAATATAAATCGTCCATTGAGCTATGGTATGGCAGAAAACGAGGATATATACTTTCAATCTGTCGAAGCCCGTAACAAAGACTATGAAGCCATCGCCAATATAGTAGCAAATTACATGAACGACATAAACGCCTTACAGGGAACGGATTATGCTCCTTTCAACTATTATGGGGATGCATTTGCCAAATACGTCATCATCGCAATGGGAAGTGTGACGAGCACGATTAAATCTCTAGTAGATGAGTTAGTTCAAAAAGGAGAGTCAGTCGGAGTCGTCGTCGTTAGACTCTATAGACCTTTCAGTGCCGATTATTTGTTAAAAGTTTTGCCTAAATCTACAAAAAGAGTTGCCGTCTTGGATAGAACTAGAGAACACGGAGCCTCTGGACAGCCACTTTATTTAGACGTCTTATGTGCCTTAAGAGATACGAATATCGACGTTTATGGTGGAATCTATGGCCTATCTAGTAAAAATACGACACCTGCAGATATTTTATCTGTCTATACGATGTTAATGGAAAAGCCTAAAAACGATTTCACAATCGGCATAGAAGACGATGTAACTCTTAAAAGTCTTCCTCGCATGCCTTTTGAACTAAAGAAACGCTTAAAAGAGATAGTTGTCTACGGTTATGGAAGCGACGGTATGGTAAGTTCTTGTAAAGATTTATTAAAAATAATGGGCGATGAAAAAGATGAATATGTACAAGGTTATTTCGAATACGACTCAAAAAAGAGTGGAGGAGTTACATTATCCCATCTTCGCTTCGCTAAAGAGGCGATAGATGAGCCTTATTATCCAGAACATCCAAATATCTTAGTCGTGACTAAAGATGTTTACTTGGGTAAATTTCATGTAACGGCTAATTTATCTAGAGATGGTGTCATCATCATAAATACGAATAAAGCTTTAGATGATCTATATATTTTGCCGAATATAATTAAAGATTTAAAAGAGAAAAATATCACTATTTTCACCATTGATGCCGAAGAAATCGCTAGAAGAAACGGATTAAAGGGTAAAATCAGCTTAGTTTTCGAGACTATTATACTCAAGTTATTAGGAGTCGACGATTATGCAGAAATTCTAACCGAGAGACTGGAAGAGAGGTTCAAAACTAAGGGCGAAGAAGTCGTCTTTGCCAATATAAAATGCATGAAGGAAACTATTGCCGGATTAAGTCCTTATAAAGAAGAGTTGCAAGTAAGAGAGGTAGTAGAAAGCGACAAAGACGTCGTCGATGCGATTAACCATCGATTAGGTAACACCTTAAAAGTGAGCGATCTCATACCTTATAAAAATGGTGCCTTTGCAGCCGGGTTAACTCGCTTTGAAAAGAGAAGTATTTCGAACGAAGTACCGGTGTGGGAAAGCGATAATTGCATCCAATGTGGTATGTGTTCATTTGTCTGTCCTCACGCAGTCATTAGACCTTTTGTCGTCGAAGTCGATGAAAAATTTGCAGGTGATGGTATTGCTCTCGTCGGTGGGAAAGATGATAAGTATCGTTTCATCATATCGGTAAGTGAAGCCGATTGCACAGGTTGCGGAGCTTGTATAGAAGTCTGCCCAGGTAAAAAGGGAGAGAAAGCTTTGGTAATGGGCAAGCGAGATGTAAAAAGACAAAAACTTGCAAATACACTTTTTAATTTTTACAATAATCCTAGTATATATGATAAATATACGATACAGGGCTCGCAGTTAATAAGCCCAAAATTCGAGTTCAGTGGAGCTTGTGCGGGCTGTGGCGAAACACCTTACTTAAAACTTTTAACTCAGCTTTTTGGTGATAGACTCATAATTGCCAATGCGACAGGTTGTTCGTCTATTTATGGTGGGTCAGCCCCTTCAACGCCTTATAGTGTGCCGTGGGCAAACAGTTTATTCGAAGACAATGCCGAATTTGCTTATGGAATTGAAAAAGGTTACAAAGTTATAAGAAACCGTATAAAGGATCTAATGAAAGAAAATTTAGATAAGGTAAGTGAAGCTGTTCGAGAATTGTTCGTCATGTGGATTGAAAATATGGACGATTACGAAATTACTCACAAAGTAAAAATGGAATTAAAAGACGAAGAAATACCGCATGAGATTTTAGCGTTAAAAGACTATTTCGAAGCTCCTTCTGTTTGGACGATAGGGGGAGACGGTTGGGCATACGATATCGGTTTCGGAGGAATAGATCACGTCTTGTCTTCCAATGACGATGTCAACATATTAGTTTTAGATACAGAAGTGTATTCGAATACGGGAGGTCAGTCTTCTAAGTCCAGTAGATTAGGGCAAGTTGCCGAATTTGCAAACACTGGTAAAAAAACCGCAAAAAAGGACCTCTTCCGCATCGCAACTTCTTATCCGAACGTCTATGTCGCCTCTATTGCCTTGGGTGCTAACATGTTTCAGACGCTGAAAGCTTTTAAAGAAGCAGAAACTCATAAGGGACCTTCCATCATCATCGCCTATTCGCCATGTGTAGAACAGGGAATAAAAAAGGGAATGAGTTGTACGGCAAAAGAGTCTCGCTTAGCCGTCCTCTGTGGATATGTATTGCTAATGAGATATACAGATGGAATTTTAACTTTAGATTCGAATGAACCAGATTTCGATAAATATGAAGAATTCTTAAATGGTGAAATTCGTTATAATGCTTTAAAAATTAAGAATCCAGAGTATGCTTCTAAATTGTTAGAGATGAATAAAGAGAGTTCACAGGAGCGTTACAAATATTATAAAAAACTTTCTCAAAAAAGAAGCGATTCTAAAGATTAGGAAGATTTTATCTTCTTTTTTTACGAAGTTCGTAATAAGTGATAGTTTAAAAAGGGATAGTAAGTAGGTATAATTGAGGTAATAGAAGGTATTCAAAATTTAAAATATTGGTCTGAATTATATATTTAATCGAAATTTTAGCCACTTTGGAAGAAAAAATCAAGTCTGTCTGAAATAATAAGTGAAGGCTAAGAGCTCCAGTCTACAAGAGGACAAGGAAATAGGCTCATGTATGGTTACAGTGCAGTCAAGATATTTAAGAATAGTTCTTATCTGACTGCGCCGTAACTTTTTTGTGTATTTTTTGAATTTAAACAAATAAAAGATAGCAATACCATG
>CAZLNI010000042.1:0-9566 GCA_964560995.1 uncultured Muribaculaceae bacterium | reverse complement strand
GTGTTATAAAACGAAATAGTCGAAGTTTTATTGATCGTCACGACATCGGCATAACGTCTAATGAAATTCTCTTGAAATTTCTCGGCATTGATACGCAGGTCGCCGTACTTTCTATAATAAGCATAGTCGACAGCCTCCATCATCGAAGCTTCCGAAATCTCTTTAATCATATGATAGTTTTGTTCACTCGTCGTCGTCATATCGGTGACAAGCATGACGACCGCTAAGATGATTAGACCTAGTACCAAAAACCACCAAGCCCATACACTCTCTTTCATAGATTAACTCTCCCCCTTCCCGTCTAAAGCGTTTTGCTTACGTATTAGAAGGTCGCGGTTTAGATTTAATTCATCGACTCCATAATCCCCATTATTGCGGTAAGTACCGACGACTTCCGAACAATTAAGTCCCGTTCCGTTTCCGTCTCCTCCGACTAAACAACTCAAGAAGTGACTATAGCAATGATATCCTTTTCTTACTCCCGTATTATCGTAGTCGCTGCAGACTAAATCCCAATCGGAATAACCTTCATCTTGTTTAGCGTTGTACTTCCTTATCTCTTGCATGGTGACGGGGTCTAATGTATAGACGAATTTGTCATGTTCTTCTTTCAAAGTCGTCACGCTTACGGCGTCTTCCTTTATAACTTCTTTTACTTTTTCAGCCCGTTCATCTACCCAGTTATAACCGAGCGTTCGACCTAATGGATTTATATTATAAGTATCGACTACTCGATAGAAGAAGTTGAATTTTTCTTCGTTTGGTAGGTAGATATCGTTGATGACTCGATAGGTACAGACATACATGTCGCCCGTATTCAAGACGTTTCGCTTAACCAATCTAGTTTCACCTTTGCTTGGCGGTTCATCAGCCCAATTGTCATCTGGATTAGAATCATACATGCTCTTACGCAGTTCATCTTTAAACTTCTCAAAAGTTATGGAATAAGTATAGATTCCCGATGGCGTATTGATGTTGACAGGCACCGCTTCTTCCTCTAAAGAAATCGCCGTCTTATTTGTCGTGTTCTTTCCACTCAAGTAAACTCTGCCATCTGGAATAGTCGTGACAATTCCAGGCAGATGATACTCATATTCGATGTCTTCATCCCTTCGAACAGCACCATTGTGGTGGAATTCTCCTAGAATTTTTGGCAAACTAGTACATGTTTCTCCGCCATCTGCACAGTTTAATAATTCTCTAGGTCTTATATCTCTACCTGCACCACCATACGTATATTCGTTATCTGGTTCTACTTCTTCTCCCCAATAGTCTTTTTTCTCGGAAGGACTCATTCCATCGACTGGATATTGATAAGGTACAGGGAATACACTTCCGTCTTTGTCAGAATAATTAAATGTCACATCTGGTTTAAAAGTGTATTTAGTATCAACTGAACCATTTGCAGTACCAATATACGCAGCTTCTTCTATTCCTCCAGGTCTAGTATAGCTAGTATTCGTTACAGAATCCGTCCAACTAAACATCCTATTGTAGTCTAGAATAGTATTGTGATAGGCCAATAAAGTGTTGTCATAGTTGTTTTTAGCTTCTACTGTCTTATTATACCAATTAGTTCTAACATTTTCTTTAAATTCGTCTTTATCTATACCATCTTCCGGACGGTCCCTACTATCACAAACTTCATGCCCCTCATTTTTAAAATCAGATGGATTATCATAAGAGGTCGTGTGATTGTTTGGCGTCGGGTCTGGTATCGGCAACGTCCAATCATGATGGGTGTATGTTGCAGTCTCATCACAAATTTCTTTTCCAGGATTGTTAGGGTCTGGAATATATTTTGTACAACATGTAGGATGGGATTCTTGATCTTTTACAGATGCAGCTTCAACTTGGTGATATATATCTAATGTATCGCGGTAAATATTATATAGGTTCGGCATCGAATTTTCCATGCCCTTTAATATGTTGTCTAATTTCGCATACGATACTGGCGAAGTTGCACACGTTCGCCGCGCCTCTATCTTCGGTATATAACTATTTAAAACGAAATATTGGCCTGCGGCAGTCTCTTTGCTACCGGGCAAATAGAAATCCAAATCTTCTTTACAAGCGACATCACCAAATTGCTGAGTTTCTACAATAGTAAATCCCGAATTATTTCCCTTAGGCAAAGTACAATTTTTGATATCTTTATGTTCATGGAAGACGGCATGCGTTCCACTTTCATCACAAACTGCTTGTTCAACCGTATCTTCACAAGCTGCTTTTTTAATGTCGCTTCGGCAAACAGTTAACTGATAAACAGTAAAATGCTTATAAAGCGAATCTTTACCAAACGAATTGGCGTTTCCACCCGACAGTATAGAAAGTGGAGAATTCTTTTCTTCGGAGTAATCTACACTTTCATGAATGTTAAACTGGAATCCTAAAGTGCCGTTCGGATTCATCGTAAAAGAATCTTGTTTATGGGCAACTAAAGTACCTTTATCATATCCCTTATGCAGTTGAAATTCTGATAATGGAAAATCCTGTTTTCTCGAATTAATCCATTTATAGAACTGTTCTGGAACTAAATAGTATTTTTCATCTTGTTCGTATACTCCACCATTTTCGATGGCAGCCCAAAAGTTATCATAATATGTACTTAGATTCGCGCGAACAGTTTTATAAGATAGAGGTCCACCGACTTTATCAGAGATGTCGCCGTTGGATTTAAAATCTAACTCTGTTAAAACTTTAGCATCTTGATAAATCGCATTATAACTGATGTTGCCTTTAAACTTTTCGTTTACGCCATCCATCATATAATAATATAAGTAGTATATCTCATCTCCCTCACATATGCCAGGGTCCTCGCCTTCTCTTTCTTTCGTCGAAATTTTTATTGTACCGTCAAAATTGAGCCAAGACGCAGGAGCATAAGCAGTATTACTAGAACCGGGTCCTACTCTTCTATTACTAGGTTTTGCTGCTGTACCGAGAGGATATATGTTTATAGCCCCCGGTCCACCAGTACCACTTGTACATATAGAACCAACAGGCCCTCGACAACTCCACGTTACCTTTTCACCAACAGAATAACCTTTTGTCGCACTAAAATATGGAGAACCAAATTGATTTTTGTTATATCCCATATCATACCATTCGTGGTCACATGAGAAGCCGTTTGAACCAGAAGGGATACCGGTAGTACGTATTACTGTCGCCGTCGATTTAAATCCCGAAATATCTATCTGAAATTTACCTTCGCTTTCGGTATCATAACCTTGATATTTTTCTACCGAAGGATCAACTAGACCTTTAAATATAGACGCATCGACATCGCGAGCATAACCATTTCCCTTTTTGAATTTAAGTCTCAATATATAATCGACGCCTTTTTTAAGCTTGCCGGATTCGTAAGCTTCTTTTAAATCAAAAGAAGCTTTAAATCCACCTTCTAAAGTCGGTGTCTCCCATCCGTGTTTATTACCAGAACTGTCGGATTGACTTGGACAATAAAGGTTACCATTCGAATCGAATTGTTTAACACAATCCCAATACGTATAGACGAAATATTTTGGGCTGCCGTCTTGACATCCAGTGGTCGCACAGCCACCACTATTTGACGAAGCATAGACTATGTCTTCTTTATCGAAGTCGGCATGCTCGCCATTTAACTCTCCTTCGGGATAGAAGAAGAATTCGACAGTGCCGTCTTGAGCCCCACTTCCGCCGTTTAAATAGGTATCGCGCAGTGGTTCAAAAGCCCAACCGTATATTTCTAAGACGTCGCCATTCATTTTTATGTTCGTAAGCTCGTATATTAGTTCATTACTATCTTTACTATAGTTTGCTCCTGTATACTTAGAATTTATACTTTGCGGATTAAATCTTGCATTAGTATAATTACAGTTGGCTACGGCATAGACATTAGAACTTGCGAAGCTCATTATGCACAAGATAACTGCCATAAACCAATTTTTATATTTTATGTGCACGGTCATGCCTCCTTTTTAATATGAATCCTACGATGATGCCGATTATGATAATTAATAGCACGAGTATTACTACGAGAACGGTACTAACTTTATTCTTAATCGGTCTATTCTGATTCGTCGCTGTATTTTCAAAAGTGCCATCAAACCACGGATTATCTTTACAGTCTACATCCACGCCACAAAAAGTTTTATAGAAAGGCACTTTGACATTTAAGGATTTTACCGGAGTATTACACCTTTCATCGTAGAAATATATCGTATAAACGCCTCCTGGAAGAGCAACTGTCGTCACATCGCCTTGAATAAAATAACTAATCCAATTAGATGAAACGGCCATTGCTAGGTATCCTTGGGGTAAGTTTAAGAAGTTCATCTTAATATATCCTTCCAGAGGTTCACCTTCTCTATCGGTCATATTTGGTATGTATTCGAGATCATAAGTTACGTTTTGCAAAGCTTTTAAACCTCTTTGTATTTCGGTATAGTTGCAAGTTCTTCCTACGTCATAGTAGCTTTCTTCTTCGGCTAGGACAGGACTTACAAATAGAAACGAGATGAGGAATGATAGAAGTATCTTCATAGTTTCCATCCTCCCTTCTTTTGCTGTTTCTTGATAAACATGAAGAGTCCTGTTGCTAAAGCTAATATGACCATGAATATCATCAAATAAGTCTTCCAATTAGCTTTAAAGAGGTCGCCCACCTTTTTATCAGTCTCGTTTTTATCACGGTCGGGGTCGTTTTTTTCGTTATTCACTTTTATTTTACTTAAAAAGTCGTTCGCGTCTTTTATATTAATTTCAGTACCGATAAACCTTTGACAGTAGTAGTTTGAACTATTTTGACAATATGTAAACTCACTATATGCGTTGTAACGAGGCTTAGTAAACTTTGTAGTTCGCAGAGTTACACCACTACATTCGGCCGAATTCGATCTTACGGTTATTTTATAATTATATATGTCCCCGATATTCTCATCTGTAAAAGTGTAGACACCGTCTATCGCACTGTCGTTATATACGCTAAAACCCGGCGTGTTGTTCGTCTTTTGCACGTAGACGTAAATATCATCAGTCATATTATAAATAGAGATTTCGAAGATATAATTTGGAATCTTATAGGTCGTCTCATGTCCGTCTACTTCTATCGTTTTTTCCTCGCTGAAATCTTTTATCTCATAGTCTACTTTGACACTCGAAGCGGCTTGAGCAAGTTGCTTTCTAAGACTAGTTGGACACGTATTCATTGCAGCTTGAACAGAAACGCATCCAAAAATAAATGAACACACAAAAATGAACAATAAATACTTGAATTTTGTCATCTTGTCACCTACTCTAAAAACAATTATAACATAGGCAGTTAAATTTTTAAAGAAAAAAAAGATGAAATGTGCTAAAATGTAATATAGGTGAATCGTATGGAAAATTTAAAAAAATTTTTGAGAGCTTGCTCTACTATATTAGTTTATTTCATTATCATAATTTTAACGGGTGCATTTCTACAAGGCATTTTAAACGTTACCAATGAAAACGATTCACGTCTAATGTGGATATTGCTCGTATCTAGTATAATAGGTTGTGTCTATGTCGTATATAAAAGCCGACAAGATTTAAAGTCTCAATTAGAAGGTTTTAGGAAAAATATAAAAAAATACAGCCAAGTTGCTTTAAAAAACTGGCTAATAGGCTATGGCTTGATGGTTGTCGCCAATTTGATAGTTATAAGATTATTAGGAAACATTTCTACAAACGAGCAAAGTGCAAGGGAGATGATGGATTCATATTTATTCTACTCTATAGTTTATACTTGCTTTCTAGCTCCTCTTTCGGAGGAAATACTATTTAGGATGAATTTCAAGGGCGTTTTTAAAGATGACAAAACTTTCTTATGGGTAACTTCACTCATGTTCGGAGCTATGCACGTAGTATCTCCCTCTATGACTTTTAGTTCGCTTCTATATATATTTCCATATATGATATTAGGCTATTTCTTTGGCAAAGCCTATATTGAGACTGATAACATATACTCAGGCATTTTAGCTCACATGACCCAAAATATATTGTCGCTGCTGATCGTTTTGTTTTTGATGTGATTATAAAGGAGATTAACTATTTATGAGTAAAGAAAAAAAAGAATTAAAAGAAAAAAAATCAAGACGAGGAATCTATTTTTTAGTACTGTTAGTTCTCGTCTTAGGGCTCGTCTATATATATGCTCGCTATGTAGGAACAAAAGGCCTAACGATTAGGGAATACAACATCAAAAGCGAAAATATTCCGGCGAGTTTTGACGGTTTCTCGATAGTTCAGTTTAGCGACTTAGAATTAGGTACGACCTTTTTCGTCCAAGATGTAGCAAAACTAGTCGAAAAAATAAATTCTCTCAATCCCGATTTAGTTGTCTTCACAGGCGACATAGTCGCACCTAACCATTCGTTAACTAGTGACGAGCAAGAAGAGTTAACAAGAGAGCTCGCCAAAATAGATGCCAACATAGGCTTGTATTCTGTGCGCGGCGACGACGACCAATATACCGACGTCTATAATCAAGTTATGACAGGTGCTGGGTTTAAAGACATTTCGAATACATATGAACTCATCTATTATAAAGGTTTAACGCCTATTGTCATCTATGGTTTAGACTCCTTAAATGCTGGAATTCAAGACTATGATAAAACCTTCTCTTATCCGTCGAGTGAAGAAGACACGACTTACATGGCGACTTATAGAATACTTTTAGCGCACGAACCGGATACTGCTTCAGAAATCGAAGAATATAACATCTCTCTCATGCTCTCTGGACACTCTCACAACAGCGAGATAAACATACCGTACATTAAAGATTTATATAATATCAAAGGTGCTTCCCACTTCTATAACGAATACCACAAGGTTAATGGCACCGACCTCTATATATCGAGTGGGCTTGGAACATCCAAATTTAAAGTTCGACTTTTCTCTAAACCGTCTATTTCGATATTTAGATTATACACTGATTGATTTTAGCGCTCCTCTCTATTAGCAAAGATAAGGATTCTTTCATATCTTATAGTGAGGAGTGTTTATTTATGAAAAATAACTACGATTATTATCTAGTCAGAAATGACGATAGATTTTGGGTTCCTTTTCTCTTAGGAGGACTTGGAGGAGCAGCCGTCGTTGGACTCTCTAGACCTCGTCCTGTTTATGTAAACGGAGCCCCTAACTACGGTTATCCATATCCACCACGTCCATATCCTTATTATGGAGGAGGATACGGTTACTCTAACTATAACTACTACTATTAGTAGTTATTTTTATGATTAGTCCGAATAGCAGAAAATAACTCAAAAGGCTAGAACCACCGTACGAGAGAAATGGCAAAGTAATACCCGTTATAGGTGTTAACCCTAGATTCATAAAGATGTGTTCGACTACTTGGAAACTCATCATATATAAGACACCCGAAATGATGCATTTCGTTTTCTGATTCTTTACTTTTGATGCTTCTTTATAGAGTTTATAGAGGATTATAGCATAGAGAACTGTCACTAGTATACCTGCAAGTAAACCGAAATTACAGATGGTCAAATCGAAGACGAAATCGGTGGTCACTTCGGGTATATACATCTTTTTATGAGTTAGCCCATAACCGAATAGCCCACTTGCCCCCACTCCTATAAGTGCATTGCTCAACTGATACGAAGTAGCATTTTGAAAAGATAACAACCGGTCGATACGGTAGAAAAATGAATATCCGAATATTTTAGTGAAGAGGTCGCCGTTAAAGAAATATAAACCGAAGAACAAGCCTAATGCGACTACGCCCGAAGCGATTAAAGCAAACGGATATTTCTTTTCGATTTTACTTCCAAAGATGATTCCGAACATCATGAGGATATACATGAGAGTGACACCCGAATCCGGCTCTAGAAATATTAAGAGGCACGGCAAAGATGATAAAAGAAGCACTTTTATAAATAGCTGAATACCCGATTCTTTCTTCGACTTCCCTATTATCTTAGATATGTGTATTATATAAAAGAATTTGAACAACTCGCTCGGCTGGATAGAGACTGGCCCAATTTGAAACCACGACGAAGCTCCATTTATGTTCGACCCGAAGAAGAGAACCAAGAGTAATGAAAGACAGCCTAACCAATAGAAAAGGGCACTGTACTTATATAAGACGTTGATGTTTATTTTGTTTACTAAAACCAGCGATAAAAGACCGATGATTATCCATATACATTGGCGCGTCAAATTGCTGTTAAAATTGTTGCTTATGAATCTTGCTCCATACATATCTAGTAAACTTATGACAAGCAGAATTATAACAGGTAAAAGAAAAGATAATTTTTTTCTAAAACTCGCATTTTTCATATTCTTATTATTTCCCGATTTAATATATTTATTATAGGGAGGAAAGTAAAAATGAAAGATTTACCAAGAGTTTTTGCCAATCCGATTGATAGAAGTATCAATAACAATCGCAGTTACAGTTATGGAAAGTTAGAAAATCAAAAACCCGCACGCGATGAAAGACAGGTTTTAGAAAAAATAGATAAACTTTTTAAAAACGATTCTACTGCCTATTCGATCGATTGTATCATAAAATTTGAAAATAACGAAGAAAAGTATACGATTATCGGTAAAACGAACAACAATTTAGTTACCAAAACTCAAAAGCTCATACCTATAAGAGAAATATTCGATATAGAATTAGCTCAGTAGCTTTTTTTGCCTCTCGCTTTATGAGAGGTTTTATTTTAAATGTAGGAAAATGTTAAAGAAGTAATACCTATTTATTTTTAAATTGCCCAAAAACATTCTCGTAATATCAATTTTATGATTCTTTTAAACTGTTTTCATTTAATAAGAAATCATAAATACTTATATATATAATTCCATTATCATCTTGCCATTGTATAAATATGACTCATAGCATCATCATAATGCTTTTTATCTTTTCAGCTGATAATTTAGTACATTCTGAAACCAACTTGGGATCGAGACCTTTTTTTAACATATTAATAGCGGTCTCTTCCTTACCTTCTTGTAGTCCGAGTTCTTTGCCCTCTTCTAGACCTATCTCTTTACCTTCTTGTATTCCTTCTTCTCGACCTTGGCCTATGAAGGAATCTATCAAGTCGTCATCTTTGGAATAGCTTTTCATCATTCTCTTACTTCTCTTTAGTTTTTTTAGTTTCTCTATAAATTCTTTCATTTCTTCACAACCTTTCCCTATTTCTTTAGCTTGTCTTTCACTCGGTGTAAACATCGCGAGTATCGTTCTATCGCCTTCGCTCAGATTTTGCTCTTCTTCGTATCTCTCTTTTAGTATCGGTAAATATACGTCTATGTATATTATTTTACTTCGGCGTTTCTCACCCTTACACACATTGATACTTACTGTCTTTTCTATTCCTCGTATCCTAAAGTTGTTTATGTTCATCTGAACTACTGTATTGTACTTATCTCCTATGGCATATAGTACATGTGCATAGTCGGCATTTCTCTCTAATTTATTAGAGTTGTTCATCTCAATAGAAAAGTATGTTCCTTCACATAATCCTACGAAGTCTAGTCTAATATCTTTACCTCCATCTACCTTACTTATGAACTCATTAGTATATAGAGTCATA
>CAZLNI010000041.1:0-9630 GCA_964560995.1 uncultured Muribaculaceae bacterium | reverse complement strand
CGGAGAATATGAATATAATTTTTAGTAAATGGAGATTTAGCATGTTTTGAAGGAATAAAAAATTCATAAGGAAAACAAAATATATGATTTAAAATGCCATGGTAGAATAATTAAAAGATAGGAGAAATAAAAAATGAATTTTAATGTTAACAGGATAAAAATATTTGTGACAGTACCTAGTGAAGATGTAGATAAAGTAAGAAATGCAGTATGCGAAGCCGGAGCTGGTATAATTGGGAACTATACATACTGCACTTCATCGACGAAATCAACTGGAAGTTTTATGCCTAATGATAATGCCAATCCATATATAGGCAACAATAATAAATTAGAGTTTGTAGAAGAAGAAAAACTAGAATTTGTATGTGATGTAAATAAAGTTAAAAAAGTTATCGCTGAATTACGAAAAATTCACCCCTATGAGGAGCCCGCAATTGATATAATTCCGCTATTGGATGAAGAAAGTTTTAATTAGGAGGATATCGATGGAATTATATAGAAGTGCAAGTTTACAATCTCAATTTAGAGGTTATGATTATTTTAAAGAAAAAAAGGTTATTTCTTCTAAACATTTGAAAGACTCTGTATACTGCGGAAAAATTAAGGGAAGCAATAAAGTTTACGATGTTACTATTGATATAGAACATCCCAAAAAGAACTCGCATTGTAATTGTCCACACGCTGAAGGAACAAAAATCATCTGTAAACATATGGTCGCTCTATATTTTGCAATATTTCCCGAAAAAGCAAAACAATTTATGGATGAAATCGATGAACATAATAGAAAAGTTGAAGAATATGAACAAGAATTAGAAATAAAGATGCGAGCATATATAAAATCGATGTCTAAAAAAGAATTAGAAGAAGCTCTTTTAGACTGCCTATTTCAAGTAGATTGGTTATATAATAATTTTATAAAAGACAGAGTTGGATATTAACATGCAAAACGATATTATTATTGGGGAATTCAAACTTAAAGATAGAAAGTATATCGATAAAATATATGAAGAATCTTTTTCACAAGAAGAGCGGTTTCCAAAATTTTTACTATACTTTAATATTTTTAGGAAAAAAGCAAAGCTATATGTAATAAAAAACGATAGTAAGATATGTGGGTTTACATATTTAATCTTCTATAAGAACATGGTTTTTATTCTGTATTTAGCTATAACTACAAGCGAAAGAGACAAAGGCTATGGAAGCACTCTATTAAAATGGTGCCTAAATGAATATAAAAATAAAGAATTTTATCTTAACATAGACGAGATTAATCCGAAGTTTGATGATTACCAGATTAGAAAGCAAAGAGGGCAGTTTTACTTAAGATATGGTTTTTATTTAACTGATTATCTAAGTGTAAATGATAATTCCAAAGGACATATATTATCTTTAAAAAAAGATTTAAATATAGAAACATACAAAGAACTTGATAAAAGAATTTCATACTGGTTTTTAACCTCTAGAGATGAAATAGAAAAGGATAAGCCTTAATCCTATTCTACTTCAATAATAACTTAATCCTAATTATCTAATATTATACGATATTTTAACGGCATGGCATAAAACTTAATACTTAAGTCATTTTCATAAATTAAATATTGAAATACTGTTAATAATTGACTTTAAAAAGATACTGCTCTATAATAACTTTCAATTAAGGGAAGGGAAAATTATGCTTTCACTTGAAAAGATAAAAGAGGTATTTGATACTGTCT
The DNA here is from genome assembly GCA_964560995.1 of uncultured Muribaculaceae bacterium. Classification (GTDB taxonomy): domain Bacteria; phylum Bacillota_I; class Bacilli_A; order RF39; family UBA660; genus RUG11867. The sequence goes on along the minus strand of CAZLNI010000041.1, from coordinate 7,915 downwards.
CATTAGATGATTTAATAACTAATTACAATAGACGTCAAAGAGAAGCCTGTAATCAAGACGATGAACAATTTTGTAATTTTTTAACAGCTTTAAATAAAGAATTATCTAAAAAAATAGTAATGCCTTTTTATCCAAACTTAATGCATAGCATAATAGAGAATATTAGTAAAAAACACTACGACGAAAATTTAATTGTTTTTCTCGATACATTATTAGAACTATCAAAACCTAAAACTACTGATAGAGATATTTTGACTAGCTTAAAGTTTCAAATGGAACAAGCTATGAATCCCAGCTTTAATGAATTATCTTATGAAAGAAAGTTTGAGATTATGTTCTATATAATATTTGGACATTTTGATTTAAAGGTTCAAAGACAATTTTTAAAACTACTTAAAAAGTATAATTTTAACTCTTCATTGGATTTATTATATTTGATGACTTATATAAGTAGTTTTCATGATGAAAAAATCAATCTGGAGGAACTTGAAAAACATTTAACAGCTCTTTCGAGTGTTCAAGCAATAGAAGAGATTACTTCATCACAAATAGTTATAAAAACTTCTTATGGTTCTATTCCTTTGTCATTTGCAAGTGAGATTTTAGGAATAGATGATAAATATTGGCTTAGTCTGGGAAAATGCCATTTTGCAGTTAGTAAATACTTAAAAAAATTCCCTAACCTTTATGGTGGATATTATTATATTCCAAATTATTTTAAAGGATTTATTGAACACTCAGTTTTAGTTGATTATGATAAAAACTACGTTTATGATTTATCACATAATATTGCATTGCCGTTAGATTATTTTTGCGAATATTATCATAATCCCTCTTTCATAATTTCAAGCAACGATTTTAATGAGCTTAGCAGTTTAGTAAAGCAAGATTATGGATTTACTTTAGCTATGCATCATATTGAAGAAGCAAGAAGACAACAAAAAAATATATGATTAAAACTAAAGTTAAATATAACCCATAAATTCTCTCTAGGTAAAATAAACTTTAATTACTAATTTCAATACAAAAACATATTATCAAACAACCTTATTTTTATACAAAATTAAAAACTTACGAGTCTTTTATAATTCGTAAGTTATTTTCAAATGGAGCAAGTGAGGGTAATTTTATTCACATAATTTTGGTTATGACTGCTTTACGTAAAAATATCGATAAATACTACTTTGTAGTATATGATTTATACGATAGACCGATATTGTTTTATGACAATGTCTTGAGTTTTCTAAAAAATTTCGATATTTCATTAAAAGAGCTTGTAAGAAAGATGAATCGTTCACGTGACAATTACTTTCTTATCCAAGACGGTACAAATTTAAGAAGAGTACACTTTTTTTGCTAGGTTTCACCTAGCTTTTTTTGTGCAAAAGTGGAGATAGGTTTTTTTGGTGTTATTCTTATACTAGAAAGGAGTAGAGAATATGGATATACCAGCAAAATTAGTTAAAAAAGTATCTAAAAAGTCTGGCAGTGAGTACGTATGTGTAGAGCTTACTCTTGCTCCAAACTATAAAAAGACTATTTTCTTAGATGCTGCAGAACTTGCATTACTTGGGCAAAAGTAATAATTTAGCAGAGTTTCTGTCTTGCCCTCGCTTTCTAAGAAACTCTAAACGTCATCAAATGACCATTTAAGTGTTCGTGCTTGGCTTAAAAAAATCTAATAGAAAGGATGATCACAATGCTTTCATTAATGTCAGTTATTGCGCCAGCTACCTATCATACATTTGAAGCAGCAGGCGTTGCTACTGGTGGTATGAGTGCCGAACAAGCATCAAGCTTGACTCAAAGTTTACAGACTTTCGGCAACACTATTTTGGATAATTTTATCAAATTACTACCAGCTATAGCCGTCTTAGCCGCAATAATGTTCGTTATTCGACTTGTTAAGAAAAAGGTTAAGTAATTTAAGGTAGCCCATGCTACCTAATTTTTTTTAGAAAGGATGTGAAAAACATGTTTGATATAGTGTTTTCAATGATTAAAGAAGTATTCGATTGGCTTCCAATGATTGCAGTGTTTGTTATTGTAATCGCTATGATAGGCGGGATGGTGTTTAAAAAATGATATATGTACCCGAATTCGACGAAAATACTTGTTGTTATATGAACGATTCGAACACATTAAGATGCTACGAGCATCGTCCGACTTATAATACTACGGTAGGTTATACTGATTACTTCGTGAATAGTCACTATTTGACTAGAACAGGCTCTCAGCAATTCGGAAATTATAACTCAAGTATAAACTGTATAGATACTTCTAAGCTCACAACCGCGTATTTTTATCGAAATGACGCAGTTGATATCATGCTTTTGTTTATTTTAATAGTAGGTTTTCTTTTCTTTTTTGGAAGATTATTCTTAAGGACGTTTTTTAGGGGGTTATTCCGATGAAAAAATACATTATTTTTACTGCAGTAATGCTTTGTATGCCTTTATTTATCGATGTTTTTGCTTTAGTACCAGGAAAGGTAATTACAAACACTGCTAATTGCTCTACACCCTGGACATCTGGCAACAAAGTAGACATAGGCAAATTCCAAGATGGCGACTATTTTGCATTGTTTAAATGTCAAAATGCAGGAGTTTTAGAGATTTCTTTTCCGTCTAATGTTGGGACAGATGTAGATTTTTCATGTGGTAGTACTCAAGTTAATCCAGTTCCTCCAAAAATATCTTTTACGTTGAGTGTTGCTAACATGTCTCTTACACCGCAAATTGAGATTGTATCCGTTTCAGATTCATCTTTATCTAATCTTTATCCATCTTTTAGTTATGTCGATTTTGCCGCTAAAAATGAAAATAGAATCACTCAATATAACAGTAAATGGACTGTAGGTTATCGTAATAATGTTACATTTTATTCTGGCCCTCAACTTGGTCATTTTGGTTATGCTCCAACAATTAAAATGAATATTACTGGTGGTTTTGATGAAGTAGCTTATATACTTGCTCGTTATACATGTATTGATGGAGCAGCACAAGAAGCAATTAACATCGCTCAATCATCTTATAATAGCCAAATTACTAATGATAAGTTAAATGATATAAATGATACTCTTACGAGTCCAGATGTCGATTCCGATTCAGCCAGTGGTTTCTTTAGTGGCTTTGATACTGAAGATAACGGCGGTTTATCTGCAATAGTTACTGCGCCTTTGACATTTGTACGTAAAGCGACGTCAACTTGTGAGCCTTTAACATTAAAAGCGTTTGATAAAGACATCGAATTGCCATGTGGCGATACATTATTTTGGAATAAGTCAGAAGTTTCGGCATTTCGAGTCGTTTGGAACACCATTTTTGGCGGCGCTATTCTATTTATGCTCTTAAGACACGTTTTTAAGACAATTGAGAACGTTAAAGACCCACAGTCTGATAAAGTTGAGGTGATGAAACTATGATTAATGCAATTATCAACGGAATCATGAGTCTTATCATTTCACTTGTAAGCGGTATTTTGTATCCAATCGACGCACTAATCAATCGGTTTTTACCTTCTGTCGGAGACGCTTTGGGATATGTAGGCGATTTCTTTGAGACTTTAGGCGGTGTCGTACCCTTTGTATTAAGCTATACGGGCATATCGCTTGAGTTTATATCGATATGTGTCGATTTAATCGTGTTTGTGTACACTCTACCGTTAGCAGTTCACGCAATAAAACTGGCCATTAAATGGTACCAGTCTTTGAAATTGTGAGGCCTATATGACGTTCGTTATTATATTTATAATACTAATCATCATATTTTGTTTTGTTTACAAAATCAAAATAAAATGGAGAACGTTCTTAAAAAAAGGGTTCACACCAGTTAGAGGAGATTTCGGAGTCTACTGTTACTGTGGCAAACAGGGAACAGGAAAGACATACTCAGTAGTTGAGTATTTAATCGATAATAGAGATAGTATAGAGATTTATTGCAATATATCTGGAATAAAGAATATAGAGTATACTCATTTTACGGGTTTTAAAGGCCTTATAGAGCTTAAACACCGATTAGATGATGGAACACTAGGTAACGACCCAAAAAAGCAGCTAGTGTTCGTTTATGACGAAATTTTTACAGAATTACAAAAAAAGTCGGTATTAAACAAAGAAATAATCGATTTTCTGTGTCAAATGCGTAAAAGACAAATCATTTTTCTTACTACTGCCCAAGAGTGGGCAGAAATTCCGCTCTCTTTTAGACGTTTTTGCCGCTATGAGATAGATACACATATGTATAATCTAGTTTTTTTCGGTATTCTCCTAAAAAACTTCAAAGATGCAGAAAATATGAAGTGGTCAAATGATGATCAAGAATTTATAGCTCCTCTAGTATCAAACACAATTACAAAAACAAGAAAGTTAATAGCAGAATCATACGATACAAGACTACGAATCTCGTCCGTGTCGCCCCCGACGGCGACAACGGTAAGAGATGAGTCCTCGACTTCAATACCATTTTTCCCTCAAGAAGAAGAAAAATCGGATATTGAACTGCCAAAATTGTCTTGCGAAAGCTCTCGCGATTAGAATTTTGACATATTAGAGCGAAGTTTTAAGTCAATTTTTATCATTTTCGACTAAAAAACACGCTCTGCAGGAGAAAAACGTAGCTCTCAGCGTTCACGAGAAACCAAAAGATGTATAACTCATCGTCTTAAATCGTCATAGAGAGGTTTTTATTATTAATTTAGGGGGTTTGGGGGTATCCCCCAAGTATAAATATTCAAGCACGTAAGTGCCCCTTAAAGCCACGTAGGTGGCAACGTCTAATGACGTACTACTTTAGTAGTACTCATAGACGTTCTATCATTGGGGGGTTACTACGACCCCCCCAATGAGTGAATTGTGACAACAACAAAATTTAGGAGGAATTTTTTATGAAAAGTAGATTTTGGAGTTTTATAGTTTATCCAGACAGTGTAATTGAAAATTGGATAGATACTCTTGTAGAAATGGGTTGTGTATTTGCTATTAGTCCTTTTCACGATAGAGATATTAACGCTAATGGTGAACCTAAAAAACCTCATTATCATATATTATTACAATTTGAAGGACCTACTACTTACAAGAACGTTAAAGAAAATATCTGTGATTTAGTAAAAGGTACTATACCTAAAAAGGTTATTTCTATGAGAGGTTACTATCGTTATTTAACTCATATGGATAACCCAGAAAAAGCACAATATGATGTTGCTGACATTAAATGTTATGGTGGTTTCAAATGTGAACTTACTACAAGCGAAATCACATATATTAAAAGTTTGATTGTAGAGGATATCTATAAAAATAATATTGTCGAGTATAATGAACTTATAAAGTTTTATATGGATATGGGTGATTATGATCGTTTTGAAATAGTATCTAACTATACCTATTTTTTTGATAAGATTATTACTTCTGTTCGACATTCGATTGTTGATGATAAAAAACAACAGTTGAAATCTACAAAATAATTGATATAATGTATTTTAGAAGAGAGGTAGATAATTGACAAAGACTAAAAAATCACTATAATACACCGTCGAGGTGATATTATGAGGTTCGTAGACGCCTACAAAGAATATCTACAATTTGCTAAGAAACAGCAAAAGAAACAAAGTTTCGATACACTTCACTATAATTTTAATTCTAAAATCTTACCTTTTTTCGAAGATATGAATTTAAATGATATATCTTCTCAAACAATTATTGCTTGGCAAGATTATGTCTTAGGTCTCGATTATAGTAATAATTATAATCGTGGTTTATATTATCTTTTGAGCGCTTTCTTTGAATTTTGCCATATTCATTACTCTTTTGACAAGAGAGTTTTATTAGATGTCGGCTGTTTTAAGAAGAAGTATGAAGAAAAGAAAGTCGATTTTTATAATCAAAAAGAGTTTAATCAATTCATACGATGTGTAAAAGATGAGGTTTATAAACAGTTCTTTAATCTCATGTTTTATACTGGCACTCGGCCTGGCGAAGCTATGGCACTTAAATTTAGTGATTTAAGCGATGGATATATAAATATATCTAAAACTATAGAAAGTCACGGAAAACGCGAAATAGGTACTCCTAAAACGATATCTTCTAATCGAAGAATAAAAATTGATAAGATTTTAGAGAAAGATTTAGTACAGTTAAGAAAAAAATATGTAGAAAGGTACAAATGTGATAAAGATTTCTTCATATTTGGTGGTATTAAACCTTTAAGTCCTACGACGATTAATCGTCGTAAACTGTCAGCTTGTAAAGAATCTGGTATTCGTCCTATTACGCTACATCAATTTAGACATAGCCATGCTACACTGCTTTTGCAACATGGTATTATGATTAATGAAGTTTCTCGAAGATTAGGTCACTCTAAAGTATCAACTACTTTAGATGTATATACTCATACAGATTTATCGCAAGAAAAAAAGGTATATAATACCCTTTGCTCTTTGAGATTTAGTTTTTTCAATACACTTCACTGTAATTTTAAAAAGTTAATCTCTCTATTAAAACGATAATATGAAACAGACAGCAAATAATAATGCAATAGCAAATATTGCCTCTTTTAACCATTTAGCAGTTTCTTTCATATAACCTCCGTTTTAATCAAATTTGGAGCAAGTGAGGGTAGTCGAAACCCCGTCTCAACCTTGGCAAGGTTGCATTCTAGCCGTTGAACCACACCTGCATTTACAAATAAAATGATATCAAAAAAAAGTTCCAAATGCAATACATTTTTGAAACAAAATTCACCTTTTTCTCGACCTTATAAAAAAATATGTTAATTATACGATTTTTTTGGTATAATTATCTCGTAAGAAGGGATATTTTATGAAAGATAAAATAATCGATTTTATAATTAAACATAAAAAGAATTTTATTACATTTGCTTTAACAAATAGACAATTCATGGCTTTTATCATATTGCTTGTGTTAGAAACTTCACTATTGGGCTTTTTAACGCTTGGACCAAATACATGGGGATTTAAAGGAATATTCTTCGATTTCTCAGTAATAATACTATTAGGGTCTATAGGATACCTTTTCAAGCCTAAAAACCAATATAAATACTTCCAAACAGTACTATGCATAATTACAGTCATTGTTACTATAAATGCCATTTATTATACGTTCTATAATTCGTTCGTGACGGTCAGTTTAATCGAGAGCCTAGGGCAAGTAAATACAGTAACAGACGCAGTAGTGGATAAACTAAGTCCAATTCACGCCATATATTTGTTTTTCCCAATATGCTTTTATCTCGTCAACCGTTCATTAAAAAGTCACAACTATTTTAACTATGTTACAAAGATAGAACAGAGTAAGAAGAACTTTGGCACAGCGATGCTCGTCGGAGTCATATTGCTTTGTATAAATATTATCACTCTTACAGGAACCGATATAAGCAGATTGATTAAACAATGGAACCGCGAGCTTATTGTCGAACGATACGGAATACTCACATATCAAATGAACGATATCATCCAAAGTGCACAGTCACGCCTCTTCTCATATTTCGGTTATGACGAAGCCGCTCAAAGGTTTATAGAATTCTATTCAAATAAAGATGATTCGACTACTAAAAACAAGTATACAGGAATATTCGAAGGCAAAAATGTCGTTCTCGTACACATGGAAAGTATCATGTCGATGTTCATGAATCTAAAAATAAACGATGTCGAAGTAACTCCGACTTTAAATAAACTGTCGAAAGAGGGACTATACTTCTCTAACTTCTATCCACAAGTAAGTACGGGTACGTCGAGTGACACAGAATTTACTCTTAACACTTCTTTGATGCCTGCACTTTCGGGAACAGTCTTCGTAAACTATTACGATAGAAACTATCTATCCCTAGAAAAGCTGCTAAAACAAATTCGCCGGTCAGCCGCTCCACGCACTCCTGGCCGTTGGAGGCCCGCTGGGTCTCCA
>CAZLNI010000040.1:1196-9874 GCA_964560995.1 uncultured Muribaculaceae bacterium | reverse complement strand
AATTATCTGGGTTTACTTTAATAACTCTCCATAAGTGTCCACTATACCATACGTAGTTATCTCTAGAATATGAACCGTAACATTGTGTTCCTTCTCTACAAAGGTTAGCTGTTCTGAATAATTGACCTGCAGTATTAGTTTTAACTATTACTTTACGAGTAGCAGTTGCACTGTTACCAGCTTTATCTACTGCCGTATAAGTTACAGTGTATTCGCCTACTGCAAATGTATCGACGTCATTAGTAGAAGTTACTTCGACAGCACCGTCCAATGTATCCGTTGCCGTTGCACCGTAAGGATCTGCGAACTTACCTCCAAATAACACTTCGATAGCTTCACTTGGACTATTTAATGTAATAGTTGGAGCTTTTCTATCTTTAACGTTTACTTCGATATTGATATTTGTCTTTCTACCAACTCTATCAGTAGCAGTATATGTAACGACATATGGGCTACCGTCTTTAGTAGGCACTGCCAAATTGACGTTGTCTTGAGTCTTGTCGACTGTAACAGTTGTCGTCGCATTAGGCTCATCGCTCGCTGTATAAGTGAAGTATTTACTTGCGTCGAATGCTTCATTTCTTGCTTCTAAAGTGATTGAGAAGTCGTCAGAGTAAACAGCATTATCATATAAGATTGTAAGTTTAGGATCTTTTGTATCGATTACGATGTGTGTATTTACTACTTCTTTACCTGTTGGAGATATTACTACGATTGTATATTCCCCGTCACTCAAATCGATAGAATTGTCAGTTACAACTTCTCCGTCGACTTTAAGGATACCTTTATCGATACCTACAGTGATTGCTTCTGTATAAACTGTCTTGTTTTGTTCTAATCCAGAGATTACGACATCTCCTCTTTCGATTGTAAACGTCTTAACCACTGGTGCATTAGCTTTATCGACAGCTGTGACAGTATAGATGCCCTCTTTAGTAAACTTAATCGTTGCGACACCGTCTACTATTTCGGCTTCGTTACTACTTGAAGTTACACCGTTAATCTTTGATACCCAAGACACGTTAGTTAAATTAGCATCTCTTACTGTGACAGTAATTTCAGCTGAATTATAAACTTGGTTATTTTCGATACCTTCGATTATTGGAGCGTTTGTATCCAATACAAGAGTTTCAGCTTCGGCATTTCTACCGGCTGCATCCACAGCGTTGAATACGTATGTACCATCTTCTGGAAGAGTAATCGTTGCGACACCGTCTACGATTGTGATAGATTGTTCATTGCCACCGTTCAACGTATATGTTGCAGAAGCTAATTCTTTACTATCGTTTATCGTGACAGTGACAGTTCCCTTATAGATGTTAGAGCCTTCACTTATAGGCGTTCCTACTACGTTAATAGTTGGTTTTGCTAAATCGATTTTGAATTCTACTGTATCTGTATTACCGAATTCGTCAGTTACAGTTACTGTATAGTTTCCTTCACCGAGAGGGCTTCCTGTCGTTGCGCCAGTTACAATTATATCTTCAACTGGTGTTATGTTATCTAATACTTCGATATATACGTCTTCTAAGAAGATTCCGTTTTCTGGAACAGTTACAGTATTACCATCTTCATCTTTTAATGTGATTGTTGGTTTTTCTTGGTCGAGTCTGACTTCATATTCTGTAGAGTTTCCAACAGAGTCAGTTACTTTTAACTTATGAACTCCAGTACCCGTGATAGTAACAGTAGTTTCTCCTGTGACGTTTTCAAGAAGAACTTTTTCTTCGCCATCATAGCTATCTGTTAGAGTTCCTTCATAGACAGTAGCTGTCGCTGTACCAGAGTACAACATAGTACCATAAGTATCAACAACTACCTTTAATTTAGGAGCATCTTTATCAATTCCGATTACACTATATGCGATACCGTTAGTTACGTTACCTGCTTCATCTGTTATAGATATAGTTCCAGATACGTCTTCCGCCACCTTAATAGTATAGATATAGTTGTCGCCATCCTTCGTATACTCAGCTACATCCCAAGTATAAGTTGCGTTAGTTCCAACTATAGAACTGATTGCTTTTAACTTCTCTGAAGCTGTAAGTTTGATATAAACATCTGTGTTAGTTCCATTATTAGAATATTCATCTGTAGTTATATTACCATCCTTATCAGCTTTGAAGTTAGTTGTATTACCAGTTGCATGAATCTTATCGATTCCGTTTACGTCATATGTGATAGTTGCTTCGTTTCCAGCTGCGTCTGTAACAGTCAATGTTCCATCACAGTCTGCACTTACTTCTACCATATATGTATTGTCATATTTAGCACGTAATTCTACTTCGCCGCCTACAAAGTCTTTCCAATGACCATTATTAGCTGCATTTGTATCATCAATCGTATTTAACACTTCGTTACTAGAAAGAGTTATTACGACGTTCTTATTCGTTTTACCGTCTTTTGCATCGTAAGTTTCTCCACCAACTATTGCGCCATTTACGATTGTACCTGTCTTATAATCGATATCTAACTCTGGAGCAGTTACATCTACTGTAAAGCTAGATTCAGTTGGCGGTACTATATTGCTTCCATCCACGAATTGGTTAGGACCAACTGGGAAGATAGTATATTCGACTTTACCTTCTAATCTCTTATCGTTTTTGACTTCGAGAGAAGACTCGTACATATAGATTGTATCGCCTGTCGTTTCTTCAACTCTAGTTCCGACTTTTCTAATCGTAGCCATTTCATTTAAGAAATTGATTGCAGATACTAATTCTTCTGTTTCGCTAGGGACTAATACTAAGTCTACTTTACTTTCGAAAGTAACAGTAACTATATCTCCCGCCTTAGCGTACATCTTGTTCGCATTACTTGTCGTAATACTGTGTTTAATTATTCTTGGTATTCTTACCAATTGATTTGCTTGAGCTTTAACTGCGTTCAAAGGTGCAGTGAAGTCACTTACGGACTTAGTATTATCGTTTGCAACTGCTCTAGCAGCCTCGATTGCAGCCTTACGATCATTATATGAATCACTCGTATACTCAGCTATTTGTTCTGGAGTCATGCTGTTAAATTCTCTCTCAAGAGCAACGAACTCAGCATATCCAGAAACCACATAGTTGTTGTTTGCATCTACGTCAGTAATATTCTTTTTAGAGAGTAACTTAATGGCATCTTCGATAGCCTTATCGTACTCGCCTTTTAGAATCTTATCTGTTGGGTCTTTTACTCTATCAGATAATGTCTTAAGTGCATCTGTAAATGCTACATAGTTGTAGTAATTCTCTTCTGCATATTGTGCTTTAACCGTTGCAGTAGTATCTGTTACAGTTACTTCTGCTGACTCGATTATCTTTAATGCATCTTCTAACTCTTTGATTTTAGCGTTCATCGTGCTTAGTAAATCGATAGATGATATATCAGTTGCTGCTAGATCTTGAGCTTTCGTCAATGCTTCATTAAAGCCTTCTACAGTTGTGTCATAGTTACTATCTATGTTAGTAGTTGGCACTTTAGCGACTAACGCATTAAACTTAGCCTTTGCGTCATCTACAGGTGCTTTGACTAGAAGCCCAGCGATTCTCGTAATCTCACCGCGTACTGATTGTTGAGTGATTTCCTCGTTACCAGTTGCAACATATGTTCTTAGAGCATCGATCGCGTCTTTTTGAGCTTGTACAGACTCACTAGTATAATCGCTTATATTTGGTTTTGTAATGTCACTTTCTCCTTCGAGTTCTTCGAGATTCTTCTCTATTGGCTCTAATCCAGAAAGGTCTATTACTCTTACCTCAACAGTTTTATTTTCTGCATCTCTACCTGCGTGGTCTTTAGCACTATACGTAATCGTATATGCACCATCGACTATAGCACTTGGAGATTTAGAATATGTGATTCCCATGTCAGAATCGTCACTTACAGTAACAGTAGGTAACAATCCTTCGACGTTTTCTGCATCCGTTACTACGATTACTGTTTTACCAGTAAGTGTGATAACTGGTGCCTCTTTATCGATTATGAATGTTTTCGTTACAGATGTCTTTCCGACATTAGTGACAGTCACTGTATAAGTACCTGCGTTAGTAAATGGAACTTCGAGTACACCATTTACCATACCAGTTGTATCGATAGTTTGTGCTTGTCCACCATTATATGTGTAAGTTGCACTTGCTATTCTATCTTCTGTAATCTTAACAGTTACATCGCTAGTATAAACTTTCTTATCTGTAGTTTGTTCATAACGTGTACCGGCTAAATCGATTTGTGGTGCACTTTGATCGACATTTCTTACATCGTAAGAGATGTCGATGTCCTTCGTTACGTTTCCAGCTAAGTCAGTGATTTCTAACTTACCACTCGCATCGTTTGATACAACTAAAGTATAGATATATGATTTGTTTGGCTCTTCACCAACTTCACCATACTTATTAACGTCCCAAGTACGTCCAGAGTCGTCTACTATAGTACTCAACTTTTCGTTAGTTGTAAGTGTTACGTATACATCTTTATCAGTACCAGTATTTTCGTAAACATCATCAACTACATTTCCTTCTGCATCTTTAACTTTGATATAGCTAATGATTGAACCCATGGCAGGTGTCTTGTCGATTTCTACATCAACAGACTTTTTAACATTGTTACCTGCTTTATCGGCAAACCAGAAGGTTACCGTTTGAGTATTATAAACCGTATAAGAAATTGATGTTGTATTAGTTACTTCATCGTATTCGACAATAAATTTGTCGGCATTTTTATTAGTTACGACTACTTTTTCATTTACTTTAATAGTTGCAGTCTTTGGTCCTTTTGTAGGTCCTTCTGGACTAAACGAAACAGAATCTTCTACATATACTGGAGGTATAGTATCGATTGTTATGTTAGTCTCTTGGACTGTAGGATTGATAGTTATGAAGTCTTTATCAGTTGTTCTTACTGCTTTAATAGAGTAGCTTATAGCCTCATCTATCTCATTAGCATTAACTAACCAAGACGCTACATATATACCATCTTCTTTAGTTACACTGAGAACTTTGTCTTCTAACTTATCAGTACCATGTATAGTAACGATTGTTTCATCTAAGTCTAATTCTTCGCCAGTCTCAAATGTTACTTTAATAGTATCCCATTTCTTGACAAAGCCTGGAGTCTCCATCGCGGAATTTGCCTTAGGAATTACAGTAATACCATAATTCTTTATAGCGACTTTGCTTACTAAGATATTCTTTGCTTCCAAAGCATCCATGTCGGCGATGAATTCATGTACGTATGCATATCCTTCAGCACCAGTCTTATGAGCTTTGTTCTCTATTACTAATATCTCAGCATTATATAACGCTTTAGACGCATCAGTATAATTACTTGATTGTCCTTCTGCTTTTAATTCTTGGAATCTACCAGTATAATGTGAGTCATTTATAATGTCGGTTATCAACACGAAACCGCTAGGTTCTTCAGTTGTACCGTTCATTATCTTATCAAGTTCAACATCATATGCACTTTGTAGTTTGATATCCTTATTTGCTACTTCTTCTAACAATGTATTTAACTTATCAGCCATTACATCGAAATTGCTGTAATCGACTGCTTGATATTCTGCACCATTAACTGTTATAGAAATTATTTCCTCATTACTGTTCTTAGTAATTGTAATACCAGTTACTATTGTCTTAGCAGCACTTTCAATCTTAGCAAGCGCAGCTTCTAACTCAGCAATTTGTTTGTTCAATGTACTTTGTAATGTGATAGCTGTAGTATCGTTCTTTATAGTTTGAGCATCTTCCCAAGCCTTAGCAAATCCTTCCATATTTTCGTCATAATCTGACTCTACTGTAGGAACTTGACTCTTAAGTTCATTTAATTTTTCAAGAGTATTTGTACCTTCCGTAGTAGATAAAGGTTTAGCCGTCTTGCTAGTTAATGCAGTAATTTTATCTGTTACAGTTGTAACATCTAAGTAATCTTTATCTGCATCTGTTGCAGTAGAACCGACTTTTAATCTCGCAATTGATGCTTCGAAATCTGCTATAGCAGTTTGACGATCTGTCAATTCTTCTTCTGTGAAATAATCCCAAACGTTTTCATCCGTTGCTGTTAAGAATTCTTTGTTAGTTCCGTTTGTAATTAACTCGTTTAATTTAGTCTTAAAGTCATTTAAGTCTTTAAGGTCAATTACTCTAAACTTGACTACAAAATCTTCTGATGTCTTACCGACGTGGTCAGTAACACTATATGTATAAGTAATAATTCCATTTTCTAATGCACTAGGTTCAGAGACGTTTATCTTAGTATTGATATTCTCATCAGTATCGTCTTCTGCTACAACTAATCCGTTAAGTATAGAATCGATTTCATCCACACTAGTTACCACGATAGTATCGACGTTTATTACCATATTCTTCTTATCTGTTGCGAAGTCTAGTGTAGGCGCTTGTCCGTCGATGACGATTTTTGCCTCGCCAGAAATAGCAACTCCAGTATTTCCTTCTGCATCATATGGAGTAATACTATATGTTACCTTCTCAGCATAAGTATCGCTTGGAACATCGTATATTGCTCTATATGTTTTTGTGCTTTCATCTAATATACTTGGAATAACAGGTTTACCATTTATGACGACTACTAATCTATCGGCATCGGTAACGAAGTCAAAGAATATTTCATCTTCATCGCTTACAAATGCGCCGTCAGTATAGTTCTCACCATTAATAGTGATAATCGGTTCACTTACTGTCTTCTTAGGAACTAATTTAACCGCTTCTAAAGCATCTAATGCTTCTATAAATTCGTGAACATACTTCGTTCCGTCAGTAACTTTTGCAATGTTCTCAGCCTCAGTTATTTTATTCATATAAGCGGTAACTGAAGTTGATATATATTTTGACGCTTCATTTCCGGCTATTTTGCTCTTTAAAGTGGCAAATCTGCCAGTATAATGAGAAGTTCCTTTGATATCTGTTATTTGGATTAATTTTGGTTCATCAGTAGTACCCATAATACTCTCTAGTTCAGCATCATAAACGCTTTGTAACTTGATTTCTTCATCTGCTACCTTTGCTAAAAGAGTTTTTAATGATTCAGCAATAGTATTATAGTTGCTGTAATCTACTGCATATTTGAAAGTACCGTCAATTGTGAAGCCAGATTCGTCATCAGCAAAAGTTACATTTGTCGTGACAGAATTAATAGCGTTCTCAATTGTTTCGATATAACCTTTCATTTCCTCGACGATTGCATTTAGTTGACTTTGTCTTTCTAAAGTTTCGATTTTTGTATCTACTAAACCTAAGACTTTATCTTCGCCTTCGCCAGTTCCAAATAACTTATCCCAAGCCTCGGCAAATCCGTCTACATCGTTGTTATAGTCAGTCTTTACGAATCCATTTGCTTTAATAACTAAGTCTTTAAATTCATCTTCGTCGTAAACACCTAAAGATTCCATTTTTGTCAAACGCGTAATCTCTGCTGCAACATTAGAAGGAGTTAAGTATTTTTCATTACTTTCATCTACTGTACCATTTGTTAATGCTGTAATAGCAGCTTTGAAACTGTTTATTTCGTTCTTACGAGTCTCTAAGTCATCAGAAGTGAAATAGTCGTTGATATTTTCTTCAGTAGAAGCATTATCCTCTAAGTCTCTTAATCTACTTTCAAAAGTAGTTATATCGCTTAAATCGATTATTTTAAACTCGATTACGAAGCTATCAGAAGTATGACCTACATTGTCACTAGCAGTATAAGAATACGTAACTACTCCGTCAACTGTCTCGTCTACTGATGGTACGTTCAACGTAGGATTTTCATCCATCGTATCAGTAACCGTTAATAATCCGCTTAATAGACCTGTTATATCGTTTTTATTTAAGACATATATAGTATTTGTACCTATAACTGGTGCATTGTCATTAAATGTTATGATAGGAGCATTTCTATCGACAGTGATTTCTTCTTGTTTAGAATGACCAGCTAAATCGTTAGCAGTTATGATATAAACACCATCAACTATATTGCTAGGCAATATGTATTTGCCTTGTTCGTTCGGAGTAATCACAAATGCGTCTCCTTCTGAATCTTTTAATTTATACGTAACTGTACCCATATGATTTTCTGGGTCTTCTGCAGTTATAGTAACTGTTCCCGTATAGATATCGTTTACTAGTGTACCCTCTATAGCAAGAGTTGGGCTCTTAGTATCTATATTAGTTACTTCATATTCGAAAGTACCTGGATTTAAAGCTAAATCTGTATAAGATACTTGAACTTTGCCTTTCGTGTTTTCATCAACAGTCTTAGTATATATATAGAATGTCTTTCCATTGATTACTTCGACATCGTCATCTTCGTGTACCCAATCCTCGCTGATGATAAGTTTTTCATCGGCTTTGATGATTACATCAACTGATGAAGCATATCCTTCGCTTACAGAAGGGACATATTTTGGTACGACTTGCATTACTTTAGAATCTATTTCGAATTCTATAGTAGTAGCTTCGCCACCCTTAACATCAGTTATAGATATGACATAAAGTCCATCCTCAGTGCCATCAAACGCACCTAAAGTGACTGTATATACACCGTTTTCTTGTGAATCCCAATCTATAGGTTGTGGTTCACCATCTCCTACTTTATATGTAGCAGATTTTAGATTTGCTTCGGTAACAGTAATAGTAACTGGACCATTATATAGCGTGCTTCCTTCGATAGCTAAATTATTTTCACCTAATACTATGCTT
>CAZLNI010000040.1:0-1186 GCA_964560995.1 uncultured Muribaculaceae bacterium | reverse complement strand
ATTTTCGACAGCTAAATTGACTTCATCTAATACTATTTGAGGTGGAAGAACATCTATTGCAAACGCGATAGGGTCTGCTTCCGCATCAAAGCTATCTATAGCTTTAACGAGATATTCTCCTTCATTACTGAATGTGACAATTCCATCGAAATTCTCTGGAATAGTATATTCCTCCCAAGTAATACCGTTATCTAAGCTGTAAGAAATACTAGCTAAATTAGGGTCTGTTACTTTTACTTGTACGGTAGTGGCATATACATCTATTCCGTCTACACCCTTTATCGCTTCATCTTCTGGATTTAGAATCTCTAATACTGGAGCATCTATATCGATTGTTGTTACTTCATAAATTGCAGTTCCCGTATTACCCGCAGCATCAGTGAATTCGACTGTCACTAGACCTTCGGTATTAGCCTCCACTAATTTAGTATATATATACCATCTAGTAGTAACTTCATTACCTTCTTCATCAGTTATAGTCTCGTCCTCATAAGGAGTTTCTGCCTTATGCCAATCTGATACACTTATGCCGTTCTCTTTAAAGTTCTCTACATCGATTTCTTTATCGATTTTTAATGTCAATTCGACAGATGTATTATCTATTTGATTTTTCTCTATCTCTTTGGCAGTAGGTTTTTTAGTATCGATGTTGTTAACTACAAACTCTACAATCTTCTCGTTTCCAGCGGCATCTATAAGTTTAAATCTTACAGTACTGTTTTTAACTTTAAGGAAAGTAAATGTCTTACCATCTTCACTTGTCTTTAATCCCCAAGATATACTGTTCTCATCCATAGTAACTGCTTCATCCATAGTAAACGTTAGACTTACATGTTCATTAGTTAAATCTGTCTCATCTACTATAATTCTCTCTAAATTTGCAGATGGAGATTCTAAAGTAAATCTCAAATCTTGGTTAGAAGTATTTTTCTTAACAGAAACTGAATCCTCTTTGATAGATGGAACTGTCAAATCGATACTGAAATCTTTCTGATTACTAGCAGGCGTACCATAAGTTACTTCGTCAGTTGCGATTATAGTATAGTTACCGCTTTCATTTATAGAATCGCCTTTTTTATATTCTGATACTAATTTCAAAGTCTCAGTTCCATCGGCATTTGTAATCTTTTTATAAAGTTTTCCAACACCATCATAAATAGGAGTTATTGCTTCTTTATAAAGCGGT